>JANXLW010000144.1 GCA_025354965.1 Betaproteobacteria bacterium | reverse complement strand
GTGCCTTGCAAAGCGCTGCGGCCTTGCGCCACATGCCGCTGGTGGTGGTGGATGTACCGCCTGGCCTTGAGGTTCCGTCGGCCTATGTGCACAAACTGGTGCTGTGCCGGACGGATCAGCATGTGGTTTGGCGGGGGGATGCGTTGCCTGCATCGGTGGACAAACTGGTCAGCCAACTCTGCGGTGTTTGAATTGTTGGCCGCAATTTCCCGCTGTACCCCGGGTCAATCATTGCCGTCTTACTGCGCGGCAACCTCAAACGATAAAAATCCACCAAGCGCTTGTCTCCCGTCACTGCATCTTGTGCAATCAGCAGGTACTTTCAGGGTTTGGCACCTGTTGTGCCGATCATGCTCGGAGGCGCTGGTTGCATCACAGCGTAACGTGACTGGAAACCAGCGGCAACCAATGCGATTTGGTTCCCGTTCGCATTGCCTCCCTTGCTCATTGTCGCGTTTTAAACCCCTCGAATTCGAGGGGTTTAAAAGCTCCAGCCCTGCTTTTGCATAAACGTCTCAAGATCAATGCAAGGCACGGCAACACTGGCATGCTGGCAGACATTGGGGATTTTTGCCGCATTGGGCTTGAGGCGCTCTTCCGTTACCACCGTACCCTTGCGGATCTTGGCGCACGCAATGACAAACGGGTCAGCCACAGGGGTGCCCATCAGGCGCTGCTTTTCGCCTATCAAAGCCTGAAAGTGTGGCATCTGAAATATCTGGGCGACAAAACGCAATTCATCCGACGTTGGTGTGGTGAAAATCTGCTTTCGGTCTTTGAGCCACTCGTTGGTGTGCTGGTCTACATCACCACGCTCGATCTCATTCCAAACTTCGCGTGTCGAAATCAGATTACCGGATTGAACCAGGCCATCCAGCCCAGTCCATACGGACTTGAACACACCAGGGAAAAAGTGCTTGAGCTTGCTGAGCGAACTGGTGTCAAAGACATAAATCATGCAGCGGCCCCCTGGAGGATGCGCTGCTCCAGACCTGCGAAATTCTTTGCCTTGATTCCTAAAAATTCAGACGCCTGCTCCACACTGATCTGATTGCGGTAATGACGGCCAATAACTTCCTGGGCGAAACGGTCGCTCAAGTAGGCGTTTTGTGATGCATACCAATCGCCGCCTGATGCTGATCTTTTTTGGTTCGCCCAAAACTTGGCTTTGTGTTCGTAAAACGCCTGGCTGACGCGCTCCAGGTCTAACAGACGCCGCAATACAGCCTCACGACTGACGCCATATCGATTGGCCAAATCAGCATACAGGTGGTCTTGCACTGACTCTGCGTCGTGGGGTAAGCGGGAAATCTGCTGGTCAAAGTCATCCGAAGGAATCAACATCTCCGCCGCAATCTTGTTGCAGAACTGCTCGACGCGACGTTCGGCCGCAGGAAGCCTGTTCATGTAAGAAGCTTCAAATTTGCTGATGCCGTTAACGTTCAGCAGAAGATGCGCCAGCTCATGCAACAAGCTGAAAATTTGCCGGGTTTTGGTTGTGCTGTTGTTCAGATAAATCAGAGGGAAATTCGCATCCAACAAACAAAACCCCGAGATGTCTTTTTGCTTGAACGGTGCCTTGAATACAAAAATGCCACTTGCCTCCACAGCCTCCCGCCAGCGCTTCAGGGCAATTTCATCAGATTTCCATCTGATCTGGTCGTTTAACGCAATACCCAATGCCTCTCTCACTGCCCGTGCCTGCGCTTCAACGGGCTGATGCATATCCAGCGGCACACCTTGCGCGATCTGCTTCACGCTCGGGTTCGCTCCCTCAAAAACCTCTCTCAAAGTGATCTGATAGGCATGAGCTTTACGGACTTGGACATAGGTATCTGCGTGCAAGGTTTGCAGGTCCGCGTCTGGTAGCGTTCTGAATTCGCGCGCTGGCGGAATTTCACTTGGCGGGGCTGGCAGAAAAAAGATGGCTAGTGGCCGCTTGAACACCTTGTAGGCCAAGTTCTCAAGCTGCGCGTAGGTTGGCGATGCGCCATCGTCCGTCTCCCAAGCCAGAACCTCTTCAAGCGGTCTTTTCAGCTTGTGCGCGACGTCTTCCACGGACATACCCATCGACTCACGTGCCCAACGGATAACTGAGGGTTGCACGCCGTCAACGGGCTCAGTTTTCACGAAGAACTCCAGAGTGAGAAAATTTCTGTATCGTCACGGTTCCACTTCCAACACAACTTGTTTTTGAGCCTGACTTCTAATTATCGCGAATTCGCCGCGATTAAGGATGGGGCTGCAGACCATTTTTTACTTGCCCAAAAATTCAGCGGTGCACCGCTTCTTTATTGCAGCCCAATTAAATCTTGAACAACTGTTGTGCGGAATTGCTGAGTCAATCGTGCCGCCAGTTCATCGGTTGATACGTTGCCAGGCATGTACACATTACGCAGGCGGCCATGATCCGGTGTTCAAGAGATTGGAACAACTCGCTGGGTACGCTAAGCCGTAGTTGCATCGGTAGCGGTTGTGAGTTGAGAAACTTTGCAATTGACGCTATAAATTTCGTAGCTTGTTACGTTTACTTCACAGGGAGAAAATGACAATTTGGTTAGGTAAACTACCGCGAAATGACTTCAAAGCGCCTTCCGCACAGCAACTAAGCTCTCGCAGCGCTGTTGGACATGCGCCGGACGCAAGTAGAAGCTCTGGTTTTCCGCACCAAGCGCACCTCCAATCGGCACTCCAGCGCATCGGCATAGCGCGACAGCGTCGCCAGAGAAGGCGAATGCTTGCCTTTGCCGGATTCCATGCGGGCAACGGCTGACTAGGTTGTCCCGATCTTTTGCGCCACCTCTGCCTGCATCAAGCCTTGGGCTGCGCGTGCCTTCAAGAATTCATCCAGCAGCGCAAATTCGGCCGCCATGCCTTCGAACTCGGACTTGACGTTGGCACGCGCCAAGGCCTGGGTGCGCATCTGTTTGTGTGTGAGCATGATTCCACTGTTTTGACCGCGAAGGCCATCGGTTGGATCATAGCGAAATTGCTATATGTACACCATCATCAAGCCATACCCGCCCCGCCCCCCAAATGGTTCCCCGTGATGTAGCCAAAGATCATGTTCGGTCCGTGCGGGATGCCGATGCCCCAGAGCAGTTTCGCAACCAAGAGACTGGTTTCGTGGTTTGATAGTGTGTGAACAAGTGATTGCAATATGCCCGTGATCACCGTCAAGCGCTTGCCTGAATTCGATGCATGGCTTGATGGCCTGCGTGACCGCGAAACCAGAATCCGCCTTGCCTGGCGCTTGGACAATGCTCCAAGGGGCAATTTGGGCGACGTCAAGCCGGTGGGTGACGGTGTGTTTGAAATGCGCGAGTTTTTTGGCCCAGGCTGGCGCATGTATTTCGTGCAACGGGGCTCGGTCTTGGTGGTCATGCGGGGTGGCGGTGACAAAGCCAGCCAGGCCCGTGATATTGCCGCGGCCCACGAGTTGGTCGCAACCCTTGTGTTTCAAGATTCAGACGGACAGGAGTGATGAAGATGGCCAAAAAAATCCAGGTGTCTGAGCTGCCCGATTTCGACCTTGCTGAACACCTCAAGACAGACGAGGACATTTCCGTCTACCTGAGCCAGGTGCTGGAGGACAACGACTCGTCAGAGTTGACCCATGCGCTGGGCGTCATTGCGCGCGCGCGGGGTATGACCGAAGTAGCCCGCGCCGCCGGGCTCACCCGTGAGGCGCTGTACAAAGCGCTACGCCCAAATTCGCAACCGCGGTTCGACACGATTGCGAGAGTCTGCCGGGCGCTAGGGCTGAAGTTGACAACGCAGGTGCAAGGCCCAGCCTGAAACTTTCTGCTGGTTTCACGGAACCCGTTTGAACCTATTTTTATAGCAAACTAATGAGCAAACACGGGGACAGTTGCCCTGTTACTATCTCAATGGTTTGCGTGCTCAAAGCCTGTGCAAAAGAGGCCGAACCTAGCGAAGCCAGTACCGGTTGTGACGACGGGTGAAAAAAAGCCCGCACTCAATATGCCTGAGGCTGCCAGGCATCGGGGCCACGGAAAATTCCTCCGCGATGGCATCGGCATGGCGGTAGAGAATGACATCTGAGGGTAAGATTTTTAACTGAAAGAGATTCACATGATCAAGAAAATAGGCTTGGGGTTTTTGGCGGTCTTGTTGCTTCTTGCATCGATACTGGCTGTCAATACCTTGCGAAAGGGCTCACAGCAAATCAACGTAGCGCCTTTGGCGGTCATTTCCGTGGACGTCGCAGCAGTCGCAGAACGTTTGGGGGAAGCGGTGCGGCTCAAGACCATATCCGTGCATTCCGACCCCAAGGCAAACCAAGATCAGTTCGAGGCCTTGCATAAGCTGCTTCAACAACGGTTTCCCAAAGTCCACGCCAGCATGCAGGTAGAGCGGGTCGAAGATTTGTCTTTGCTCTACACCTGGAAGGGCAGCAACCCAAGCGCTCAGCCTATATTGTTCGTATCGCACCAGGATGTCGTGCCCATCGCCCCGGGAACAGAGTCCAAGTGGGAGCAACCTCCGTTTTCGGGTTTGGTCAAAGGCGGCTTTATTTGGGGCCGGGGTTCATGGGACAACAAGGGCAATTTGATGTCGCAGTTGGAAGCCGCAGAAAGCCTGTTGGTCGCGGGCTTCAAACCAGAGCGCACGGTGTACTTTTACCAGGGGGCCGACGAGGAACTTGGTGGCGTGCGCGACGCTCAGGCACTTGCCAAGTTGTTCGCACAGCGCAAGGTTCGGCTCCAAATGGTGCTGGACGAAGGCCTGGTGATTACAGACGGCGTATTGCCCGGACTGAACCGGCCCGCTGCGCTGATCGGAGTTGCCGAGAAAGGCTACTTGTCGGTTATTCTGAAATTCAACACGGCTCCAGGTCACTCGTCGCAGCCACCGGCCAAAGGCACGAGCGCGGTCGGCATGATGAGCGCTGCGATCAAGCGGCTTGACGACAACCAATTGCAAAGCGGAATTCGTGGTGTGGCTGCCCAGATGTTTGACACCATTGCGCCGGAAATGAGTGGCTTTGGGCGCGTCGCTTTGTCCAACCTGTGGCTGTTTGGCCCGATCGTTCAAAAGCAACTAGAGTCTGGCGCGGCTACCCATGCCATGCTTCGCACCACCACAGCGCCGACCCTTGCGCATGCGGGCAATAAGGACAATGTGTTGCCTGGCCTTGCCGAGGCCACGATCAATTTCCGCATTCTTCCGGGTGACACGCAAGAAAGTGTCAAAGCCCATGTGCGCAACCAGGTAGAGCAGGTCGTTCCAAAGGAGAAATACGAGCTTTTCACAATGGAAGAGGCTAGCGAACCCAGCAAGGTTGCGCCCACAGCTTCGGCGCAATACCGGCTTTTGCAGACCACCATTCGTGAGGTTTTCCCGACCGCAATGGTTGCGCCCGGCCTCATGATCGGTGGCACCGATTCGCGTTACCTGGGTGAGGTCAGTGATCACATTTTCAAGTTCTCGCCAGTGATTGCAACGCCCGCTGATCTGCCCCGGTTTCATGGCACCAACGAGCGCATTGCAATGAGCAACTATGCCGACGCCATCCGCTTCTATCACCGCCTGATGAGCCAGGCCTCCAAGGCAACTGGCAACTAAATCACTCCCTTATTTTGTTCTTCGAAATGGAGAGCCACCCCCGGCAGCAAAAAAACGACAGCCAACTAAGCGCGCGTGATTGCACCTGTTTTTATAGCAAGCCATCAAGCAAATACTGGGACAATAGTGCTTTTTAACTGTCAAACACTGAGGTGCCCAGAAAAAATGGCGCCGCGCCGGACACATGCGCCCTTGGTGTGTGAGGCGGGTCCGCAGAGGGCACGGTGGTTTCAAGCCCTGCACGCCACCGGGTGAATCCGGGTGCTAGTCCGGGTACAGTGTGGGCACGAACTGCATGGCCGTCTTTTGCTGGAAGAAGTCCACCCTGGCCGGGCTCGATAATCCAGCATGACTCCGTTTTGTGACCCGCTTTTT
>JANXLW010000141.1 GCA_025354965.1 Betaproteobacteria bacterium | reverse complement strand
ACCCGCCCTATTGGCCACTCTCTCGTCGTTAGGCCAGCGCATCGAGCTGATCGTGGTCGATGACGGCAGTCGCGACGACACCACAGCGGTCATGCAAGCGCTGTGCGCGACGCACCGTGAACTGGTCTATCTGAAGCTTTCACGCAACTTTGGCAAGGAGCCCGCGCTGACTGCCGGCATCGATGCGACAAGGGGTGACATCGTTATTTTGATGGACGCCGATGGCCAGCATCCGATCGCGCTGCTGCCTGAAATGTTCGAAAAATGGCGCCAAGGGTCGGACGTGGTGTACGCGGTGCGAAACACCCGCCACGACCAGTCCGGCCTGCAAGTCAGCCTGACCGCAGCGTTTTACAAACTGGTCAACTTCGGCAACCGGGTCAAAATTCCGCCCAACGCGGGCGACTTCAGACTGATGGACCGCAAGGTGGTAGACGCCTTGAAGAGCCTGCCCGAGCGCAATCGCTTTATGAAGGGCTTGTATGCCTGGGTTGGCTTTAACGCAACAGCCATTGACTACCAGCCGTTGCCACGCGCCGATGGCAAGAGCAATTTTGGTTTGCGCGGCTCCCTGTCGCTGGCACTCACCGGCATATTGGCGTTCTCGATTGCCCCGCTGCGGGCCTTGACCATGCTGGGGCTGCTATTGGCAGCAGTGGCTTTGGGCTACGGCGCCTGGGTCGTGGCAGAGTATTTCTTCTCCGGCATCGCCGTCCCCGGATACGCCACCATTGTTGTCGGCATGATGTTTTTCAGTGGCATCCAGTTGCTGTCCATCGGCGTGCTGGCTGAATACGTGGGCCGCATTTACGAAGAGGTGAAACAGCGTCCCAACTACCTCATCAGCCAGCGCCAGGGCCACGGCCTGGCAAAGACCCCGGCTACCGAACGTGTGCCGCTGCCTGAGCGGGAAGCGTCCCTGCTTTGAGCACGTCAACTTTCTGGTTTTTGGCGGTTGGCAGCGCAGCGGCGCTGACGCATATGGTGGTGTTTGCGCTGGCACAGCATCGGATGTGGCCCGAGCTGGCCAATGCGCTCGGCTTTTGCATTGCTTTTGTAGTCAGTTTTGCCGGTCACCGGCTGCTGAGCTTCAAAGACGCAAGCACCACTGTGGCAAGCAGTCTGGTTCGTTTTGCCGTGACCGCCGTGGCCGGCTTTGCCAGCAATGAGCTGGTCTTTGTGCTGCTGTTGCGCTGGCTCGACTGGCCGTCGCTGCTGGCGCTATTCGTGGCCCTGGTGTTTGCAGCCGGGCAAACCTTTTTGCTCAGCCGCTTTTGGGCCTTCCGCCGCTAACTGGCGGCCAGACTGGTACAAGTCCCAACCGGCGCCCTGGTAAAAAAGCTTCCAGCCGGTCAAACCTTGCACCAAATTTTTACCCTTTTGAACAACGAACCAGTTGCCCGGCACAGCACCGACCTTGGCAAGCTCTTCGGGCGGCTGCAATAGCCGGGCCGCCAGTGCATCAAAGTCAGCGCCTTCAAACAGCTCACGCTGCCAGCCGTCACCGGCCTGCTGGCGCAACACGGGCCAGTTTGCAAGTACCACCATGGGCTTGGACGTCTGTGCATAAAACGGCAGGTCGTAGGGAAAAGCTTCCGACACATAGACCGTGTCGGAGGCTTGTGCGGCGCACGCCAGCACCAGGGCCACATCCTGCGCCCGCCCGCTGCGGGTGACCTTGCCGACCTGGGTGACGAGGGTCATGGCAATGACGATATTGAGCAGGCACAAGCCAACAAAGAGCTTGCCGCCAAAAGCGCGGTGTGCCATGGCGCGCTGCCAACCCAGCGCCGACAGCAGCGCCAGCGCCGGCATGACCGGCAGCACATAACCAATCAATTTGGAATTCGGAATCGAGAAAAAGATGATGATGGCGACGGTCCAGATCCAGCACAAACTCCACCATTCCTTGGCTACGGGCGGTGACATATCCAGTGACTGCGTGGCTTGCGGGCGAACCTGACGAATCTGATTCAAGGCGAAAAATGCCCACGGAAATAGCAGCAACAACACCGACGCCAGGTAAAACCACCAGGGCTGCGGATTGTTGTAGGTGGCAGCGGTATAGCGATTGAACTGCTGGTTGACGAACATGTAATCAAACAAGCCCGGGTATTTTTGCTGGGCGATGACGAACCAGGGTAGCGCGATCAACGCAAAAAGGGCCAGGCCACTAAGCCACGGCAAATACACCATTTTTTTGAATTGGCGGGTCCAGATCAGCCAGACAAAAATCACCAGACCCGGCAGCGCAATGCCAATCAAGCCCTTGCTGAGCATGCCCAAGGCACAGGCCACAAAGCCAAGCCGGCCCCATGTGGCGTTGGGCTTGTCGCCGGCCATGAAGGCAAAGGCAAAACACCAGATGGCGATCCCAATCCACGACGCCACCAGCATATCGTGGTTGACGTACTGGCCGCCCACCAAAAAGGTCAAACTGGTACCCAGCATGATCGCCGCGCGACGGGCGATCTGTTCCGTGCTGATGAAACGCGCCGCCAGGTACAGCGCCACCAGCATCAGCCCCACATGCAGCGCCGGCACCAGTCGCAACGCCACTTCATTGACACCAAAGGTGGCCAGGGACATCGCTTCCAGCCAGTGCAGATAAGGTGGCTTGTGAAAGAACGGAATGCCGTTGAGGCGCGGCGTCAGCCAGTCGCCGCTTTGCAGCATCCAGCGGCCCACTTCACCGTAGCGACCCTCGTCCGGCACCGCCAGCGGGCGCAGGGACGCCAGCAGCAGCAGCAATAGCCACAGCGCGGCCAGCGTCAGCCAGGATTTTTGTCGTTCGGTCAGGGAGGTATTCACCGGCAAATTTTAGCGGGCGCGCTCACGGCGACTAAACGCCCTAGCTCAAAATACCACGCATCAGCCGGACCTGTGCTTTAGCCAGGGCCGCGGGAAAAGTGGCGCTGTCGAGGTAGGCAAACTCCTGAGCGCGGGCCACACCAATCGCATCACCGCGCTCGGCTGCCTGTGCTGGATGGCACATGATGATGCAACCACTCGGTGCGGTGTTCAGCCAGCCGTCCATCAGTCGGGCATAGCGCGGGCCATCAGCCGCAAAATCGTAGACACCCAACAAGCTTGTGGTGACGCGCAATCCTGCTTCGGTAGCCAGCTTTTCAAGTGCCGCCGCACCCATGGCGGTGATCACGCGGCTTTTCAGGTCAACCGCTCCGGATGGTGGGCGTGAAATACGCAAATAGGGCGGCTGAATGCGGCTTGCGCCTGGCCCATTGCCTGCGCCATAGCGACTCACCAATAGCTGCACCAGAGCATTGCGAATACCGGCAAATTGCTGCACGTGCTGGTGCCCGTCCACATAGTCGGGCGGCGCCTTCCAGTGCGCCTCAAAGGCATCGAGCTGGCGTTCAATCACACCACGCGTCACAGCTGCCGCTGCGTCGCTGCCAAAGCCACCCAGTGTGGCCTTCAACATGGCGGCCGGCAACGACAGGCCATGCCCGCTGGCAGCAGCAAATTCACTGGTCCAGTCCAGGTGCAAGCCGACGTCTATTTGTCCGCGTAAATCGTGCAGCAGCGCCACATCCTGTGGCCAGCGTGGTGACAACACCATGGCACTGGTGGCACTGACTCGCCCGCTGCTGGCCAGCTTGGCAATTCCCTTGGAGACGCTCTGATTCACCGCAAAGTCATCAGCACACAAGATGACGCCCTTCATGGCGGTGGGCGCGCTGGCCATCATTGGGCGCGCCAAAAGCCGCTCTGGCTGTAATGGTGCTTGAGAAAATCAATCCACAAGCGCACCCGCAAAGGCATGTGCTTGGCGTGCGGAAAGACCGCGTAAATACCGTTGGCCGGTGCCGCAAAGTCTTCCAGCAGCGCCACCAGACGACCAGCGGCAATCTCGGCCTCCACCTCCCAGGTGCTGCGCCAGGCAATGCCGTAGCCAGCCAGACACCAGTCGTGCAGCACCTGGCCGTCCGAGCAGTTCAGCGGACCACCCGGTTTGAGGTAAACAAGGTCACTGCCAGCACCTTTGGGCACTTTGAAAGCCCAGCCCCGGGTTTGCGACGCTTCGCTTGACAAGGTCAGGCAATCAAACCGGGCCAACTCGCTGGGGTGGGCCGGTGTGCCGTGGTGCTTGAGGTAAGCAGGCGTGGCCACACACAGGCGCCGATTGTCGGCCAGGCGCACGCTGACCAGGCTTGAATCAGGCATGTCACCGACCCGCACCGCGCAGTCAAAACCCTCGCCGGCCAGATCGACCACGCGGTCGCTCAGGTTCAACGAAATGCTCACCTCGACGTGCAGTTCCCGAAACCGCGGCACCAGCGGCGCCACGTGGCGTCGCCCAAAACCAGCCGGCGCCGTCACGCGCAAATGACCACTGGCTTTGACACCGCCAGCCGTCACGCTGGCCTCGGCACTGGCAAAGTCGGCCAGCAGACGCTGGCAGTCTTCCAGAAACGAACTGCCCTCATGCGTGAGCGAGATGCGCCGGGTGGTTCGCACCAACAGCTTCACACCCAGGCGCTGCTCCAGCGCGTCAAGCCGGCGCCCCATGATGGCCGGCGCCACGCCTTCCGCCTTGGCGGCCGCAATCAGGCTGCCGCGGGTTGCCACCGACACAAAGGATTCGAGTTGCTTGAGCTTGTCCATGGCTTGTCAGGGCAGGGGTTCCTCCACTGCCAGGTGTTCATGGCCCCTGGCCGTGAGGCGATATTTTTGTAAGCGACTATTGGGCCTGTCTGGCAAAGTCATCTCGATCATTTCGAGCATCAGCAGGCGTTTGATTTGTTTGTGCAACTCGCCCGAGACTGATTGATGCCCGAGCAACCTGGCCAAGTTGGCTTTGCCTGCCTCGGCTTTGGCAAGAAGAATAATGACCTTCGCCGCCAAAGTTGACTCTAGCCGTGACTCTA
>JANXLW010000022.1 GCA_025354965.1 Betaproteobacteria bacterium | reverse complement strand
GGGTCTTTGTCATAGCTAATGCTGATCAGATCACCTTTCTTGTAGCGGCCATCCGCGCTGTCGGCTTTGAATTCGCTTGTGTAGGTGGTGCTGCCGTCGGCGTGGTGGGAGGCGTTGCCCGTGCTGGGAGCGGGCGCGCGGGTGTTGAGGCTGTCACCGTCTGGCGCAGGTATTCCTACGCTGCTGGTCGGCAACACCGAATTTGGCGTTGGCGTAGCTGCCTCGGCGAATGCGACATGCATGCCGTTTTGCATGAGTTTGAGGGTGCGCACGCCACCTTCTGTGACGATGGTGCTTGACTCAAATTTTGTGTATCCATCGTCCCCCACGAGATACCCGTTGCCAGCTTCTCCCCTGTACCTTACGGCCACTCGGCCGGTGAGCGGGTCTATCCACATTGTGGCGGGGAATTGCCCCAGGCCGGCATATATCTGCTGGGGGTTGAGTGTTGTGCTGTCGTTGATAGTTCCGACTGCTTGCCCCATTCGCGCTGTATCCGCACCAAACAGCGCACGCGCCACTGCAGCGTCTGGGTCGCTGAAAACCTGCCCCGGTGCAAAATCCCCTTTGTTCTCCTGGCGCAATAGCACGGCGCTCAGTGGACTGTTGGAGTCAAGGATGGCGTTGTATAAGCTGCCGCTATTGAGCGCCTTAATTGGATCATCTCTAACAGCAGAGTTGAACTTCTCGCGGGTGAGTGCATATTTGCCGGAAAAATCCAGAAGGTCCTGCAAATTGAACTCATTGGGATGGCCTGCAGCTACTGAAATTGTCTCTCCCAAGTGCCCCGCACGATTGTCTTTGAGCATCACCGCCCCGTCTTGAAGGTAATCCATCAGCGCACCAAATCCTGGGCTCTTAGCTGTGCCAGCGGCTCCCTCTAAGCCGAGGCCGTACTGGTTGTAAACTTTCATGGCAAATGAGCCAAACTCTTCGACGTGTAGCCCTTCCTGCAATATGGCTTGCCCATAAAGTGTTGCAAACGCCCGCTCTGCGGCCAGGACAGCGCCTTGAAGGTGCGGCACATCGAAGTTCTCGTGAATCCAAGTAGTTCCCGCGGAAGATTCGCCAAATCCTTTAGCTGCAGTTTGCATACTTGGACTCAAGGTTCCCAGCTTCAAAGCCGTCGTGAACTGCTCCTGGGTGAAATCGAGCGTCGTGCCCTGCGTGGCACTCCATGAAATAACCGCCAGGGCGTAAGGGGCTGCAGTTGCTGTATGTTGCTTAAAGTCGTTCTGAAATACGCCAACGCTGAGTCCGCTGAGACCGCCAGCGTTGACCACGCGCGAATAGGGCGTTGCTCCCGCCTCTGTCTGAATACCAACACAGTAGTAGGCGATGCTCGCAAGCCGACCTGCCTGAACGGTCAGCAAAGGCGTTGCGGAGTTTGATGTGGTTGGCATGTGAATTTTCCGAAATTTTGGGGGTTACTTTTGAATAATGTCTTTGAGAGAATGCAGATCTTCTGTCGTCTTCTCTTTGATGCACCGATGTTCAGAGATAGTCCGACCCTGACCCCCTGATTCGTAGATCGTGAGCATGGTGCCCTGATATTGGGACTCAGGACCTACCTCGGCATCAACTACAAAATTGATATCTGGACGCTCTTCAATTGGGGTAAAAGTCATATGAATGCTCTTGCTATTGCTAAGTGGCACATTTGCAGTTGACGAGCGTGATCTGGCGTACAAATGAAAATTCCAAGAAGGATGGTCGTAAATCGGATTCTCATGCTCCCCCAGTCGGGGAAATATTAATTCCGGTTTTTTCCCCACTACCCCATAGCGATACTGCAGCGTGCCAGTGGTCTTGGTCAGGTCGGCGCTGGCGCAAAGCGATGCGGTCTTGCCAAACTTGAACGGGCAAGAAAATACGACGCGCTCTTCGCCCTTGCAGTGTGTGGCAACGGTTTTTACTTGGCCATATGCGCCTGGAATCGCAAGCGCTGTGGCAAACGTTGCTAGTGTGAAGGCCCTCGAAATAACGTCTTGCATCATGCCGCGACCGCCCATTTCCTTTGTTTGCAAATTGATGTTGTCTTCATGGTGCTTTCCTGCTCAATTTAGAGTTTCCGCAGCGCCGAGCCAACACGCCGCATGACAGCCCCTTCTTGCCCCGCCGCCATGCGTGCGCATGGCGGCTGTATCCCAGCGTCCCGTTCGCAGAAAGTGCATTTCATCGCCAGGCAGAAAATTCCCCTCACGCCGCCATCTTCCAATGTGATTCATTGGCCGCCAACTTCTCAAGGCAATCATCGCCATAAGCCGCGCAAGATGTCGACAAGCCGATATTGTTTACATAGCAACTTGTGTTCAATTTTTGATCTCCATCCCGGCCCTGATTCTGCGCCAGACTGCTGGTGCTGATGGAGTTGCTGCCATCCAAGTCCAGCGCCACCGCCATGAAGCTGCCCAGGCGCTTGTTTGCGGCCTGCGGGTCGGCGCTGTGGCTGGCCGCATAGGCCGTGTCCAGCGCGGCGCTCAGGCCCGCCTTG
>JANXLW010000197.1 GCA_025354965.1 Betaproteobacteria bacterium | reverse complement strand
CCTGCATGCGCCTGCAGTTGTGGGGCAAAGCCCAGCAACTGCTTAAGCAGTCGCTGCCGAGGTTGCAGGACGCCGGACTGGAACGCAATGCCTGGTCAGCGCTGGCCGAGCTGGCCGAGCGGCGAGGTGATGCAGTTGCGGCATCGCAGGCTTGGCAAAAAGCGGCCAAAGCGGCAAACCCATGATGTGATCGAGCCGGCACAAAAAGAGGTACCGAAGTACCTTTTTCTGGTCATGCGCAGGGGCGCGCCGCTGATCTATTGAGGCGTCTCAAATGGCAGCGGCGTGCTGCGCAAATCACGTTTGGTTTCAACCAGAACCAGTGGACCGGGATCAGCACGCTGCACGACGGGACGTTCGCGTGGCACTCGAATTTGCTTCGGCTCGGCCGCTATCGCCGCCTGCACTGCGGCAATTTTTTCGGCGTCTGAATTTACCCAGCTCAGACCGGAGCTCTGGGCCACCTGAGCCAAGTCTGCCAGCGGTAGAACGAAGGCTTGCAGTTTCGGCATGCTACTGGTAGCTGCAGGCTGGGCCGCTGCCGGCGTCGGCAATGGATTTGGCGCGACAGATGACGGCGGCAGGATTGTCGTTGTGGAAATCTCCGGCACTGTTGCGGCAGTTGCGTCCAATGCCGGCGCTTCAATGCTGGGGGTGAAGTACGACTTGCGCGGTTCTGCCGCCGCCTCTTCCAACCCCGGTTGATCGTCAGCCATAGGGCGTTCCTGGCGGTCGGCCTGCTCGCGCTCACTGCGCGGAATTCGATCCCGACCATAACGGTCACGTGAGCGCTTTTCGCGCGTCTCAGTGCCATCTGCTCGAGTTGTCGCTTCGGCCGCCGAGTTGCCTTGATTTGCGTCTGCAGCTGAAGCGCTTAGCTGGGGCGCTTCGCGGTCAATCGAACCGGCACGGTTGCCACTGTTGGAACGAGAAACGTCATCGTTGGAGAACTCGGTTCTGGTGTTTTCGTCCTGTTGACGATTGCGATCAGGTCGACGCTCATTGCGCCCATCTGCCCGCGGCTCGCCACGTTCATTCGGATTGCCCGGCTCGGAATTGTCGGTGCGCTCGGTGCGAGTGCGCTCACTGCGGCCGCTACGCTCGCCACGTGCTGAATTGCGACCAGGGCGATCTTGCCCTTGATCGTTTCTTGCTGCGTCTTGGGGGGCACCCGACGCCGCCAGTGCGAGGTTTGCGCCAACCTCTGTCGCAGCCGGTTTGCCTTCGGCATCGAAACGCTCGCGCGCCCCCTGCGCTGGACGTTCAACGCGTCCACCCCGGCCACCACGACCGCCGCGCCCATCGCCCCGACCTTCGTTGCGTCCACCCCGTGCGCTGCGACCCTCATCACGACCTTCCGGTCTTGCTGCGTCACGCGGCTCATTTCGGCGTGCCGTATCTCGGCCGCCCCGACCCTCACGTTTGTCGTCGCGGCCAGAGGCTGTTTCAGGCTTGACGGGTGCAACGGGTGTCGGCGCCGGGGTAAATAGCTGCCTTAGCCAGCCGAAGAAACCTTTCTCGGCCGGTTTGCGGGTAGCTGCTGCGGGGGCTGGCTTAGCCACGGCGCGCGGTGCGGCTGTCAAAGGCTTGGGTAACTCGGGTTTTGCGATCGCGGCGGGTGCCGGTGCATCGGGCAAGACTCCCTTGATGATCGGAGTCTGCTTGTTGGTGGGCTCTTGTGCGCGCCGCGTCACCGCAATTGGATCTTCCATTTCCTCAGCCATTTTGTAGCTGGCTTCAATGTTGTCCAACCTTGGGTCGTCATGCTTGAGCCGTTCAAGCTTGTAGTTAGGCGTTTCAAGCGTCTTGTTGGGCACCATCAGAACGTTGATCCGCTGCTTGAGTTCAATTTTGGCAATTTCGGTGCGCTTTTCATTGAGCAGAAAGGAGGCAACCTCGACCGGTACCTGACACAACACCGACGCGGTGTTGTCCTTCAGTGACTCCTCCTGGATGATGCGCAGGATCTGCAGTGCACTGGACTCGGTGTCGCGAATATGGCCGGAGCCACCGCAGCGTGGGCAGGGGATGGAAGCACCTTCGCTGAGGGCGGGACGCAGCCGTTGGCGGCTCATCTCCATCAAGCCAAATTTGCTGATCGTGCCGAATTGGACGCGGGCGCGGTCTTGCCGCAGCGCGTCACGCAGCCGGTTTTCCACGTCGCGCCGGTTGCGGCTCTCTTCCATGTCGATAAAGTCAATCACGATCAGGCCACCGAGGTCGCGCAGACGCATCTGACGCGCCACTTCTTCGGCCGCTTCCAGGTTGGTGCGGGTGGCAGTTTCTTCGATATCACCGCCCTTGATTGCGCGCGCCGAGTTGACGTCCACCGAGACCAGTGCTTCGGTATGGTCAATCACGATGGCGCCACCGCTGGGCAACTGCACGGTGCGGGCGTAAGCTGACTCAATCTGGTGCTCGATCTGGAAGCGACTGAATAGCGGGGCATCGTCTCGGTAACGCTTCACGCGGGCGGCGTGTTCCGGCATCACGTGGGCCATGAACTGCTGTGCCTGTTCATACACATCATCGGTGTCGATCAGGATGTCGCCGATGTCATTATTGAAATAATCCCGAATAGCGCGGATGACAAGGCTGGATTCCTGATAAATCAGATAAGCACCCTTGCCACTGGTAGCGGCACCGTCAATGGCGGCCCACAGTTTGAGCAGGTAGTTCAGGTCCCACTGCAGTTCCGGAGCACTGCGCCCGATGCCCGCAGTGCGCGCGATGATGCTCATGCCGTTGGGGTATTCAAGCTGGTCCAGTGCCTCTTTGAGTTCGGCACGGTCCTCGCCTTCGATGCGTCGCGAGACTCCACCTCCGCGCGGGTTGTTGGGCATCAGAACCACGTAGCGGCCGGCCAGTGACACGAAAGTGGTGAGCGCCGCGCCTTTGTTGCCACGCTCCTCTTTTTCCACCTGCACCAGCAATTCATGACCTTCGCGGATCACATCCTGAATGCGCGCCTGGTTGACAGCCACACCCGGCTGGAAATATTGCCTCGAAATTTCCTTGAATGGCAGGAAGCCGTGGCGGTCTTCACCGTAGTCCACAAAACAGGCTTCCAGTGACGGCTCGACGCGTGTGACGACGGCCTTGTAGATGTTGCCTTTGCGCTGCTCGCGTCCCTCTATTTCAATTTCGTAGTCGAGGAGTTTTTGTCCGTCGACAATTGCCAGGCGGCGTTCTTCAGCCTGCGTGGCGTTAATCAGCATCCGTTTCATGGGTAGCCTTCCTTCAATTCAAATAACAACCGGCTCTTGACGAGCTATGAATGCCAGAACTGACGCTTTGAATTGAGGAGGAATTGCCGGAGAACCGAGACTTAAACGATAAGTCTCGATATAGGCGCGTAGAGGGGAGCTGGGAAGTTTGGGTGTGGAAGTGCTATCAGGTAAATAGCTGGTTGCGCCCGGCTTATGGGCGCTGACGACCGATCCACGCCGTAAAACGGGGCGAAAACGCACCGCAGGCAATTATGAATCAAAGT
>JANXLW010000478.1 GCA_025354965.1 Betaproteobacteria bacterium | reverse complement strand
GCAGCGACTTGCCAGCCCGACAGGTAGATGGCCTTCACGCCAGCCTTGACTTGCTGCATGGCCTGGCCACCGGTCAGGGCGCCGAGGCAGTTCACATAAGGCTCGGTGTGCAGAAGGTCCCAGAGCTTTTCTGCACCGCGGCGTGCCAGGGTGTGCTCGATGGGGAACGACCCGCGCAGACGCACGACATCAGCAGCGCTGTAGCCGCGTTTGATGCCCTTCCAGCGAGGGTTGCTGGCCCAGTCTTTTTCCATCGCAGCGATTTGCTGTTCACGGCTCAATTGTTCGGTGATGGTTTGGGGCATGGAATCACTCCTAAAGTTGGTTAAAACAGTCTTTACCGGCGATCTAGCAAATCCGGTGCCGATGAAGTGATTCTAGGTCTTGTATAAGACTTAAGTTTATCTTATGTCTTATACAAGACTATATTAAATTCAAATAAATCAATAGGTTAGGTATTTACATTCATAATATGGAATTTACTACTGTGGCCTGAAATAAATTGATGCAACGCAGCATTAATGGTTTTTACCGCATGAAAGCTGGTTTTCGTACCATGAAATATTAGAAGACATTGGCATAGCGTTGCATCTCCCAATCACTCACTTGCTGGCTGTATTCGTTCCATTCAATTCGCTTGAGTTTGATGAACTCAGCGCAGAACGCTTCACCCACTGCGACCATCAGCGCGCTATCTACAGCCAGGGCCTCAACGGCAGCACTCAGGTCACGCGGCAAACGCCCATGCATCGGGGCGCCAATTGAATGCTGCTCGTACAAATCAATATCACAGGCAGGTGGCGGCGTCATCGACTGATCAATGCCGTTAAGGCCGGCCGCCAAGGTGGCAGCAATAGCGGCATAGACGTTGCAAGAAGGGTCCGGCAAGCGCCATTCAATACGTCCAGCGACAGTACGCACCAAGCAAGTTCGATTGTTGTCGCCATAGCTTTTCCATACGGGTGACCAGGTGGTGCCGGATGCGCTGGTGCTACAAGCCAGCCGCTTGTAACTATTGACCGTCGGCGCGCACAGGGCACTCAACCCATCAGCGTGATGCAAGAGTCCTGCCACAAAGTTGTAGCCCTGTGCACTCAATCCCAACGGATCCAAAGCATTGGCAAATATCGCATTCC
The DNA here is from genome assembly GCA_025354965.1 of Betaproteobacteria bacterium. Taxonomy (GTDB): domain Bacteria; phylum Pseudomonadota; class Gammaproteobacteria; order Burkholderiales; family Burkholderiaceae_C; genus Rhodoferax. The sequence goes on along the minus strand of JANXLW010000478.1, from coordinate 13,363 downwards.
CTTGTGCGTCAGTCACACTCAAATGAAAGTGCAAGCCACTGCCCGGTGCATTGGCAAAAGGTTTTGGCATGCAACTGAACGTCACGCCATGTTTTTGCGCCACAGCGTGGGCTGTCATTTTGAATAGCACATAGCGGTCTGCGGCCGCTAGCGCATCGTCGTATCGATAATTGATTTCATATTGACTGCAGGCGTCCTCGTGATCCATCTGTTGCAGGTCAAAATCCAACTCTGTGAGCGCCAGACGCATATCATCCAGAAGTCGATGGTTGCGATGGATAGACTTCAAATCATAGGAAGGCTTGTCAAGTTGATCTTTCGAGTCCGCCCCGCGCCAGTTCCCATGCTCATCGTGCCTGAGCAAAAAAAACTCAGGTTCAATACCCACCCACAAAGTCCAGCCTCGATCACGCAGACGCTTCACTTGTCGCTTGAGCACATGTCGAGAACAGGTGGCTAACGCCTCGCCACCGGCATAGCCATCGCAGACAGCATGCGCAACACCTGGCATGAAGGGAAGAGGCCGCAAAGACTCAATCTGAACTCGGGCGTAATATTCACTGCGCTTGCCAAAACGCCCCAACCCAGTACCCCATATGCTGGGCCCGGCAAATCCGGCGCCGGTCTCGACCCATTCACGCAGGTTCTGCAATGGAACGAGCTTACCTTTGGCCACACCATGAATATCGGCAAACTGCGTTAAGACGCTGTGTATTCCCTTCGCAGCAAGCGCGTCAATAGTTGATTCAATTGACATTCCCATCTTCTATGCGCCAACGACTTCGTCAAGTATGAGCAAAGCTTCGTCGAAGACATTGTCCTCAATCGTCAACGGGAACAGGAAGCGCAACACATTGCCGTAGACACCACAGGTCAGCAGCAGCAAACCCTTATTGAGCGCTGCCTGCTGAACCTGTTTAGTGCGATCGGCATCGGGCGCACCGGTCTTGGGGTTAACGAATTCGCAGGCAATCATGGCACCCAAACCGCGCACATCGGCAATGGACTTGTTGCTGAGCTGCAGTTTTTTCAGACGCTCCATCAACCGTGTGCCAAGCACATTGGCACGCTCCACCAGCTTTTCTTCGCGCATGATGTCCAGCACCGCATGCGCAGCGGCAATCGCCAGCGGGTTGCCGGCATAGGTTCCGCCCAAGCCGCCGGGCGCCGGTGCATCCATGATCGAAGTCTTGCCCACTACCGCAGACAGGGTGGTACCGCCGGCCATACTCTTGGCCATGGTCATCAAGTCTGGCGACACGCCATAGTGCTCCATCGCAAACATCTTGCCGGTACGCGCAAAACCGGTTTGCACCTCATCGGCGATAAGCACAATTCCATGCAGGTCACACAATTCTCGCAGCCACTTGACGGCATCCTTTTGAATGACGTTAAAGCCGCCTTCGCCTTGCACCGGCTCGAACACGATGGCTGCCACGCGCGACGGCTCAATGTCGCACTTGAACAACTGCTCCATCGCATGCTTCGTATCCTCCAGCGAGGCACAGTGGCAAGGGAACGGCAAGTGGTAGATTTCTGGTGGGAATGGGCCAAAACCTGCCTTGTAGGGCTGCACTTTGCCGGTGAGGGAGACGGCAAACAGGCTGCGACCATGAAACGCGCCACCAAAAGCGATCACACCGCCACGCCCGGTTGACACCCTGGCAATCTTGATCGCGTTTTCGATGGCTTCGGCGCCGGTGGAAAAAAATGCAGCCTTCTTAGGGCCGGCAATCGGTGTGATTTCAATGATTCGCTCGGCCAACGAGACGTACTCGGCATACGGAACCACCTGATAACAACTATGGGTAAAGCGCGCTAGCTGGGCTGCAATGGCGGCCTGGATTTTTGGGTGGCAATGCCCGGTGTTGAGCACGGCAATGCCGCCGGCAAAATCAATAAAGCGACGCCCCTCAATGTCCCAGAATTCGGCGTTCTTGGCGTGGTCAATAAAAAAATCACCCATGACGGCGACACCCCGCGGTGTCGCCGCAAGGCGACGCTGGTGCCATTCGGCGTTGGACGGCATCATGTCTGCTTTCATAACTGCATTCATCGAAAATTCTCCTATCAAATATGCAAACCGATGTTGTCAGACCGGACTGTCGATTCGTATCCAGGTCGTCTTGGTTTCAGTGTATTTGTCAAAGGCGTGCAACGACTTGTCGCGCCCTACTCCGCTTTGCTTGAAGCCGCCGAAAGGTACGGTGATATCGTCTTCGTCGTACTGGTTCACATGCACCGTTCCAGCGCGCAAGGCGCGAGCAACACCCATCGCCTTGTTGATGTCGCGCGTCCAGACCGCCGCTTGCAGTCCGTAAACACTTTCATTGGCCCGACGTACCACATCAGCGGCATCGGCAAACGAAAGCACCGACAAAACCGGACCAAAAATCTCTTCCCGTGCAATTGTCATATCGTTGCTTACGCCATCAAAAATGGTCGGTTGAACATAATACCCCCCTGTTTCACGCAGTGCCTGTTCACCGCCAGCCAACAATTTTGCGCCCTCGGTCTTGCCGCTTTCGATGTAGCGCAGGACTGAATTCATTTGCGTCTGATCCACAATCGCACCCATCTCGGTGGCCGCGTCCATCGGATTGCCGGGCGCGTAGCGGGGTACCAGTGCGAGTGCTTTTTCCAGGAACTTGTCTTTGATGCTGGTTTCGACAAAAAGGCGTGAAGGTGCATTGCAACTCTCACCCTGATTGAAGAAAATGCTGCCAACTGCGGCTTCAACGGCTTTGTCCAGGTTTGGGCAATCGGCAAACACAATGTTGGGGGATTTGCCTCCCAATTCAGTCCAGGCGCGCTTGAGATTGCTTTGTCCTGCCATCACGTGAATCTGCTTGCCGACTCGGGTGGAGCCAGTGAAGGCAATGCAGTCCACATCCATGTGCAGCGCCAACGGTGAGCCAGCCTCCACACCGTAGCCCGTCACCACATTGAAGACACCTGGTGGGATGCCCGCTTGCAGCGCAAGATCAGCCATGCGCAAGGCCGTCAGCGGTGATTTTTCACTGGGTTTGAGCACCACCGAGTTACCCGCTGCAAGAGCCGGGGCAATCTTCCACGACGCCATGATCATCGGGTAATTCCAGGGCACGATCACACCGACAACGCCCATCGGTTCGCGCGTAATGAGAGCCAACGCAGTGCTGGCGGTGGGGGCAATTTCGTCGTACACCTTGTCTACCGCTTCACCGTACCATCGAATGCAATTGGCCGCGCTGTTGACATCCAGTCCGCGGGCGTACTTGATCGGTTTACCCATGTCCAGCGTTTCGGTCAAAGCCAGCTCGTCGCCGTGCGCTTGCAACAAGTCAGCGAAACGAATCATGATGCGCTTGCGTTGCGCCGGGGCCAGGCCACACCAGCGTCGGTCTTCAAAAGCGGTGCGGGCTGCCGCCACGGCATCGTCCACGTCGGATTGATCGCAGCGCGCCACCTCGGTCAAGACGCGACCGTCGACGGGTGAGATGCAGCTAAACGTAGCCCCGCTTTTTGCCGCCCTGCGCTGGCCGTTGATGAGAGAGCGGCCATCCGCACAAAGGTTTGCGGCGGCGGTGCGCCAGTCGGTGTTTGCATTCATGGTCGAGCTCAACAAGGGTGTCCGGTCGGGGGAAACGGCGCACCCGACCGGATCGGGTGCAAAGTGCTTAGAAATTGATGACCGTCTGCAGTCCGAAGGTGTCGTTATCCTTGCGAAAGCTCTGATCGTCGAAATAGTAGAAGGACGAAGTGCTGGCATGGTCGTGCCGGTACTCTGCGCGCAATGCGACATTGGGTGTCAGGCGGTAGGTTGCCGCGAACGACAGTGAATAGCGATTCGCGCCCACGTTCGGGTCAAAAGCCGGATCGTTCGGGTCACCCGGGCCGAAGCCATTGACAAAATCACCGGCCGCTGCCGCCGTGCTGCTGTAGATGTTGAAGGTGCCGCCGCCATTCTTCTGGTTGTTCAGATAGTCCGCCCGGGCTGCCAGCGTCAGCTTGGGCGTCACGCGCTGCGAGACCAGCGCGGACACTCCCCACCACGCCGCATCGCCCCCGTTGAAAGCGGCATCGGCCTGGCGCCCGACCGTGAACTGCAGGTTGCCGTTGAAGTTGCCGCGGGTATAGTTGCCATCGATCTCGAACTGGTCAAGGCGACTCGTCCCGCCCGCCACTGCGTTGGCGACGCGGCCTTCGTAGCCGGTGAATTCAAAACCCCAGAACTCGTCCTTCGCGTAAGTCGCGTTATAGATGAAAGTTGGACTCCTGACCGGCTGACCGGCGCAGGGCCCACCGACCGGGCAGGCAATGCTGTTGACATCATTGCGCGCCGAATTGAAGTTGGCAAGGAACAGCTTGGTCTCCCAGGGTCCGCGTACCATGTCAAGACCGATGCCGGTGAACATGGTGGCACCGGTGAAGTCGAAGAGCATGTTTCTGGTGATGAAATATTCACCAGAACCGGGATAAAGCAGATTGGAAGACAGGCCGTTGGCACCAACGTAGGTGCTGACGTAAGGCTCATAGCCCGAGACGTCGGGCATCTGTCCGACCATAAGGCGGGTCTGTGAATCAGACAGCGGGATCGAGACCGAGGCCTCATGAACGATATTGCCCCAGTTGTAGCCGGAGCCCGCACTCTTGCTCGGCGCCAGGGTCAGGCGGAACTTGGTGCCGCCGTCGTCCATCTCCTTCTGAATGTCCAGATAGGCCATGCCGAAGTAGGAGTTGTCGTAGGCATAAGCTTCGCCGCTGCCGTTGATATTGGCAAAGTTGTTGAGAAAGGCGAAGGAAGCGGTGCCCTTGGCGCGGTTGACCATGTAGACCGGATCGAAGCCGCCACTGATGCGCAGGCCCTTGAAGCCGGCGGTGACCTGCTGATCCTGCATCGCCTCGACCTTGACCTTGACCTGATTGAATTCCTCGGGATCAACCGCCGGCAACTGGGCTTCCGGCGCTGCCGGAGCCGGTGTCACGGCACCGCGCGTGATCAGCGCCTTGAGTTGATTGACCTCGGCTTTGAGTGCCTCGATCTGATTTTGCAATTCGGCGTTGGTCTGTGCGCTGACCAGCATCGGCAAAGCCAGCGTTACGGCGACCGCCACTTGATTTAGTTTTAACATAACCGCTCCTGTTTAGTTACTCACATGGTGATCGGTATCATCCGATCACCCCCATAGCACGCCGACAGACTCGTCGGCAAGACTGACCTCACACTAGGCCGCAACCGGCTGTCCCATTCCCTCACGGTAAGCCGCGGCTTGCTCTGCCGCCCGACGGGTTTCCTGACGGGAAAGCCACAGGCTACCGGCAAACACACCGATCGATACCACCGCCACCGTGATCGTCGCGATCGCATTCACCGTCGGGTTCAGACCCAGCCGGGCGCGCGACAAGATAACAATAGGCAGCGTGGTGGAACCCGGTCCAGAGAGGAAGGCGGTGGACACCACATCATCCAGCGACAGGGTGAAGGTAAGCAACCAGGCTGCCATCAAGGATTGAGCGATCATCGGCAGCGTGACCAGGAAGAACACCTGAAACGGCTTGCAGCCCAGATCCATCGCGGCCTCCTCCAGCGACTTGTCCATTTCGAGCAGGCGCGACTGGATAACCACCGCGGCATAGGCCATACCGACCGAAGTGTGGCCCGCCCAGATAGTCAGGATGCCGCGGTCTGGCCAGCCGAACAGCCGTTCGCAAAGAACAAAAAACAGGAGCAGCGACAAACCAGTGATCACTTCGGGTACGACCAGCGGCGCGTTGATGTGCGCCGAGAAGGCTGTGCGCCCCCAGAAGGTTTTGTAACGCACCATGGCGAACGCGGCGAGTGTGCCCAGTAGCACCGAGGCCGAGGCGCTCATCAGCGCCACCTTGAGCGACAGGATGAAAGCGTCGACCACCTCGGTGTCATTCGCAATGACGCCGTACCATTTGAGCGTAAAGCCGCCCCACAGTGTGACCATCTTCGAATCGTTGAAAGAGAACACGATCAGGGTCAGGATTGGCAGATAGAGAAAGGTGTAGCCGGCGATCAACCAAGCCTTTCCGAAACGACTAGACATGGCTCATATCTCCCGCACGCCGCCGGAATCGGCCTGATATTTGTTGAAGATGGCCAGCGGAATAAGGATCAGACCCACCATGGTCACCGCGACCGCCGAAGCCATCGCCCAGTCGTTGTTGCTGAAGAACTCATCCCACAGCACGCGTCCAATCATCAGTGTGCTGGGACCGCCTAAGAGCTCGGGAATCACGTACTCCCCCATGCTCGGAATGAAAACCAGCATGGCGCCAGCGATGATGCCGTTTTTGGACAAAGGCACCGTCACCAGCCAGAAGGTCAGCCACGGGGTGGCCCCCAGATCCTTGGCGGCCTCGATCAGGCGCAGATCCATCTTCACCAGGTTGGCATAAAGCGGCAGGATCATGAAAGGCAGGTATGCATAGACCATGCCGATGGTCATCGAGAAACCGGTGTGCATCATTCTGATCGGTTGGTCGATCAAGTGCAGCCCGATCATCATGTTGTTGAATACGCCGTGGTCGTCGAGTAGACCTTTCCAGGCATAGACGCGCAACAAATAAGAAGTCCAGAATGGCAGCGACACCAACATCAGCAAAGCCGGCCTTATGTTTGCCGGCGAGCGCGCCATGAAGTAGGCGAAGGGGTAGCCAATCAGAAGGCAAATGACGGTGTTGAGACTCGCAAACTTGATCGACGACCAGTAAGTCTGGACGTACAGCGAATCGGTGCTGAGGAAGATGTAGTTCGACAGCTTGATTTTCAGCTGGATCACACCGTCGGCATAACTCGTCAGATCCTGGAAACGGATGCCATCGGTCTCGGATACGCTGATCTTGAGCACCACCAGGAAGGGCACGGTGAACAGAAGGATCAGAAACAGATAGGGAATACCGATAACGGTGCGCCGGCCCCAGCTCTGGCTCAGATTGTGCGCAGTGCCCTTGAGACTTTTCCGGATGTTCATGGTTTCTCCCACGCACTAGCTTGTCAGTACAACAACATCGCTGCCGTCCCACCAAGCGTACACACGCTGGCCTCGCACGAGCTGCTTGTCTTCGTGACGCGCCGCGTTCTCCCGAGACGCCTTGAGGACCATGCCGCTGTCCAGTCTGACGTGGAACAGGGTGAACTTGCCAAAGTAGGCAACACCGTCAATGGTGCCACCAGCGCAATTGTGACCATGCTCTGCCGCCGACTCACGCTGTTCAATGGTCGGCTCCTGCTCTTGCAGACAGATCTTTTCCGGGCGCAGAGCAATGCTCACCTGCATGTTCAGGGTGCCGGTGATGCCGTGACTGACGAAATGACGGCACTCCGGCGTGCGAATAACCACGTGGTCGGGTTGATCAACTTCGACCGTGCCCTTGAACAGGTTCACGTCGCCGATAAAGCCAGCCACAAACAGACAATTTGGTGTTTCGTAAATTTCGCCCGGACGCCCAACCTGCAAGAAGCGGCCTTCCTGCATAACGGCGATACGGTCAGCCATGATCATGGCCTCTTCCTGGTCGTGTGTCACCATGACGCAGGTAACACCCACCTTCTTGATGATATTGACCAGTTCGAACTGCGTCTGCTCACGCAACTTGCGGTCCAGTGCGCCCAGCGGTTCGTCCAGCAACAGCAGCTTGGGACTCTTGGCCAGACAGCGTGCCAGCGCCACCCGCTGCTGTTGCCCACCGGACAGTTGGTGCGGCTTGCGCTTCGCATAAGGCTTCAGCTGCACGATGTTAAGCATCGCCTCAACGCGCTCGGCGATTTTGTCCTTGGCCATGCGGTCGCGCTCCAGCCCAAAAGCAATGTTCTCCCACACCGTAAGATGGGGAAACAGTGCATAAGACTGGAACATCATGTTGATCGGACGCTCGTAGGGCGGCATATTGGAAATGACCGCACCGTCGAGATAAACATTGCCTACCGTCGGCGTTTCGAAGCCGGCGAGCATGCGCAGCAACGTGGACTTGCCACAGCCCGACGAGCCGAGCAACGCAAAGATCTCGCCCTTCTTGATATCAATGGAAACGTCGTCGACCGCAGCGACATCATCGAAGCGTTTGGTCAGACGGTCAATGCGGACGAAACCCGCATCGCCGGTCTGGCTAGCCGAGTTCTGCTGATTTTGCTGCATGCGCAACCTACCCCTCTTGTATGTTTTATTGGCCTACGGGCACGGCGGCAGCGATCAGCCGCCATGCAACGACAACCCGTGCTTACAAACCGGTCTTGAAGGTCGTGTACAGACGGGTGCGAAGGCGGCGAATATCACTGCTCACTGCTTCCGGCGGCACCATCCGAGCCAGATCGTCCGGGCTCATGAATACCGTCTTGTTGCCTCGTGCCTCCGGATTGATGAACTTTGCCGAGTCCGGCACCGGGTTGGCATAGAGTACTTTGTTCACGATCTCTGCATTGACCTCGGGACGATAGATGTAGCTGATGAACTTGTAGGCATTCTCGACGTGCTGGGCGTCGACCGGGATTGCCATGGTGTCAAAAAACAGTACCGCACCCGTCTTGGGTAGCAACACCTGGATGTTGTTTCCGTTCTTGGCTTCTTTTGCCCGCGCCGCAGCGATACTGATGTCACCGTTCCACCCGAGCACCAAACACAGCGAGCCGCCAGCCAAATCGTTGATGTAACCGGAGGACGAAAAAAGACCGATGTTAGGCCGGATCTTCTCCAGGAGCTTTCCCGCCGCCTGGTAGTCCGCCGGGTTCTTGCTATACGGCGGCTTGCCCAGATAGCGCAGCGCAGCCGGAAAAACCTCATCGCCAGAATCCAGCACTGAAATGCCGCAGGACTTTGCCTTGGCTGCATATTCAGGATTGAAGATCAGGTCCCAGGCATTGTCCGGCATGGGCAGGCCACCCAGTGCCGCCTTTAATTTGTCAACGTTGACGCCGACGGTGGTAATCCCCCACATCCAAGGGACGATGTGTTGGTTGCCAGCGTCCATGCCGACCAACTGTTTCATCACAAAGGGATCGAGGTTGCCGTAAGTCGTGATCTTGCTCTTGTCGAGCTTGGTAAACAGGCCACCATCGATCTGGATCTTGGCCCAGTTCGACGAGGGAACCACGATGTCGTAGCCGGTCTTGCCTGCGACCAGCTTGGCATGCAGAGTCTCGTTGCTGTCAAAGGTATCGTAACGCACCTTGATGCCGGTTTCTTTCTGGAAATTCGCAATGGTGTCGTCGCCGATGTAGTCCGACCAGTTGTAGATATTGAGAACTTTCTCCTCCTGCGCAAGCGCAGACGAGGCAGCAAAGGTCAGCGAACCGGCCAGTGCAAGTCCCGCAAGCATCCTGCCTACCAACGTTTTTCCAAATGTATTACCCACTTCATTCTCCTGAATTGATCGATCGAACATATTAAAAAATTTAATGGTAAACCTCTTCACAAGTGACTTCTATCCACGCAATCCCTATGCCAACCAGCCATTTTTCTTGATCTCCTTAAATGTTAAGTCAAGGCAGTGAAGAATCAACGCAATCATTTCGTCAATTTGGGCATGCGTCATGGTGAGCGGCGGCGCAATAATCATGCGATCGCCAACGGCACGCATGATCAATCCATTTTTGAAGCAGTGACCCCGGCAAATCATGCCCACCGAAAGGCTTTCGGCAAAGCGCTCCATACCCTGCTTGTCTTTGACCAGCACCAGACCCGCCATAAAGCCGCAGGTCTCAGCCGCCCCGACAAGCGGGTGTGCGCCGATCTCGACAAAGCGCTTGGCAAGATAGGGACCGATATCATCCCGCACGCGTTGTGGCAGTTGTTCACGCTCCATGATTTCAATATTGGCCAATGCAACTGCACAAGCCACCGGGTGTCCGCTATAGGTGTAGCCATGGTTGAACTCGCCGCCTTTTTCAATCAAAACTTTGGCAACCCGGTCCCCCACCATCACGCCGCCCAAGGGGACATAGCCACTGGTGACAGCCTTGGCGAAGGTCACTAAATCCGGTTTGTAGCCAAACTTCTCATAGCCAAACCAGGTACCGAGCCGGCCAAACGCGCAGATCACCTCGTCACTGATCAGCAAAATTCCATATTTGTCGACGATCCGCTGAATCTCGGGCCAGTAACTTGGCGGCGGAATGATCACCCCACCAGCGCCCTGAATCGGCTCAGCAATAAAGGCCGCAACCTTGTCCGCACCAATTTCAAGAATTTTGGTTTCCAGCCAGCCGGCGGCACGCAACCCAAAATCGACTGCATTTTCACCGGGCAGGCCATTTTCAAAAAAGTAGGGCTGCCCAATATGGGTGATATTGGGAATAGGCAAATCACCCTGAGCATGCATGCCACTCATACCGCCCAGTGACGCACCGGCCATGGTGCTGCCATGGTAGGCATTCAGCCGACCGATGATGACCTTGCGTTGCGGTTGGCCCAGCAAGTCCCAGTAACGCCGCACCATGCGAACGTTGGAGTCATTGCTTTCACTGCCGCTGCAGGAGTAAAACACATGCTGGAAGCTGCGTTCGCCCACTTTTGGTGCGAGCTCGGCCAGCTTGGCCGCAAGCCGCACGGCCGGCACATTGGTCGTCTGAAAAAAACTGTTGTAGTAGGGCAGCGTCATCATCTGGTGATGAGCTGCATCGGCCAATTCCTTGCGCCCGTACCCGACGTTGACACACCACAAGCCGCTCATCGCATCGAGCATCTTGTCGCCTTCGGAATCCCACACGTAGATGCCTTCAGCTTTGGTAATCACGCGAGCGCCGCGCGTAGCCAAGTCCTTGAAATCCGTAAAAGGGTGCAAAAAATGTGCACTGTCCAGTGCCTGGATCAGTGCTGTGTCGACAACGGTATTCATCAATTTTCCTTTGTATGCGAAAAAGAGAGGTCAAACGTGCAGCAGGAGATGCTCCCGCTCCCAAGGTGAAATTACCTTCATGAACTCGTCGAACTCCAGCTCCTTGATTTCGGAGTACACGGTGATAAATTCCTTGCCGAGAACATCATGCAAATCGGACTCCCGGCGCAACCAGTCCAGCGCTTCACCCAAACTGCGGGGCAATGAATACGGCGCCAGATAGGCATCACCCTTCATCTCCGCCTTGGGCTTGATCTTGTTCTTGATCCCGAGGTAGCCACACGCCAGTGTCATTGCCATCGCGACATAGGGATTGGCGTCGGCACCGATCACGCGGTTTTCCACACGACGCGCTTCGGCTGACGAAATGGGTGAACGGATGCCAACGGTTCGGTTGTCATAGCCCCATTCAATATTGATGGGCGCGGCAGTGTTGCGGGACAAACGGCGGTAGCTGTTGACGTAGGGTGCCACCAAAACCATGGCGGCCGGGATGTAGCGCTGCAAGCCACCGATGTAATGCATGAAGGTCTCGGACGGCGTTCCGTCTTCATTGCTGAAAACATTTTTGCCGGTCGTCACATCCAGCAAACTCTGGTGCACATGCATCGCACTTCCGGGCTCGCCGGCAATTGGCTTGGCCATGAAAGTGGCGTACATATCGTGCCGCAGCGCTGCCTCGCGAACCGTGCGCTTGAAAAAAAACACTTCGTCGGCCAGGCCCAATGGCTCCGCATGGAAAAAATTTATTTCCATCTGACCGGCGCCGACCTCGTGAATCAAGGTGTCAACATTGAGTTCCATCTTGTCGCAGTAGTCGTAAATCTCTTCAAACAGCGGATCAAACTCGTTTACGGCGTCAATGCTGTAGGCTTGGCGCGAAGTTTCAGCGCGCCCACTTCGACCGACTGGAGGCCGCAACAAAGTGTTGGGATCCGTATTGCGCGCCGTCAGGTAAAACTCCAGTTCCGGTGCAACGATCGGTTGCAGTCCTTCCGCGGCAAACAGATCACAAACCCGGCGCAGCACAGTGCGGGGAGCGAACGGAACCAGGTTGCCCTGGTGGTCAAAACAATCGTGAATCACCTGCGCCGTCGGGTCGGTGGCCCAAGGAACGATGCGCACCGTTGATGGGTCGGGGCGCAACTGCATGTCCTTGTCGGTAGGATCAATCACATCGTAGTAGGGACCACTTTCAGGAAACTCCCCGGTAACGCCCATGGCGACGATGGCCTGCGGCAGACGCATGCCGCGGTCTTCCGTGAACTTGGCACGCGGCAAAATCTTGCCCCGCGCAACGCCTGTCAAGTCGGGCACCAGACATTCCACTTCGGTGACCCTGCGCTCATTGAGCCATTGCTCAAGCTCGTTGAAACTCATCGTTTTCTTATCGTTCATAAATTACTCCTGGCTGTGGTGCGCATTCAGAATCAGACCGGCAGCCCATTTGTCGCGCATGACAAGCCTGACCGAAGGCTTGAAACATACGCACAGAGAAAGGGTTCCGGGCGGCCTGCCATTCCGGGTGCCATTGCACCCCCAGGGTGAACTGTGCCAGATTGGGCAGATGGACGGCTTCTATCAGCCCATCTGGCGCGTAAGCCAGCGCCGCAAGATCCTTGCCCAGCGTCTTGATACCCTGGCCATGCAGTGAGTTGACTGGGATTTCAGCTTGCTGCATAAGTTCAGCAAACCAGGTGTCGGGGACGAGATTCACCGTGTGGACATCGGCGTACTGATCAGGCACCGATGCCGTGTAGTCCTCGCGATGGTCGAGCAACCCCGGGATCTCATACAGCTTCTGATGCATCTCACCACCAAGCGCCACGTTGAGTTCCTGCATACCGCGGCAAATACCGAAGAAAGGCAAACCCATTTCCAAAGCAGCTTGTATGAGCGGTTGATCAAACTGGTCGCGGCCCTGATCCAGATCTTTATCGGGGGTCAAATTGTCTTGTCCGTAAAGAGCAGGGTCAACATTGGTACCCGCGCCGGTCAGGTAGACGCCTTCGACCATGGCCAGGTATTGCTTGAGGTTGTCAACACCGAAGCAAGTGGGTGCCAGCAATGGAACACAGCCCGCATGCTCGACCAGCGGGCGGATGTATTTGACCGTCATCACCTGATAGTCATGGCCTTTGCGTTGTTGAGAGCCCATGGACATGAGAACGACAGGACGACGTAGGACGTTATTGGCCTTACCAGCATTGTTTTGAAACATTTGTCACCTTGGAGCACAGATGCATGTCATTCTCGGAACATGACGAGCCTGTTGTCTTCCGTATTCTTCAGGGCATTGTGCCCTCGCAATTGGTTCACAATGGGAGCCAGTTAAACCAAGTACATGGTGCCACTTCATGCTCTCGGAATTATTGCTGACCGAAATAGCCCGCTTAAACCAGCACGACAAACTGCCGCTGCACCGCCAGCTGTACGAGGCGCTGCGCCGTGCCATGCTGGACGGCAAACTGTCGGCCGGCGAGCGCCTGCCATCCAGTCGCGAGCTGACGAAAGACCTTGG
>JANXLW010000470.1 GCA_025354965.1 Betaproteobacteria bacterium | reverse complement strand
GTCTCACCACCGACATGTACCTGAGTGACTTGTCACCGGCCATGAAGCCCAGTGATGCCTACGCCCATATCGCGCTGCGTCAGACCGAACGCATCGAGATAGATCATCTTGAAGGCCGCATCACGGTTGGCTTGGTGACGCCGTATCCACCCGGCATTCCGCTGTTGATTCCGGGCGAAGTGTTCAACAAGAAGATTGTCGACTACCTCAAATTCTCACGCGAGTTCAATAGCCAATGCCCTGGTTTTGAAACCGACATTCACGGTTTGGTGGAAGAAGAGGGCGCCGACGGCCAGCGTCGGTATTACGCGGACTGCGTCAAGGTTTGACCGGCACTCTCGTTTATTTTCTGGCTGCCATCATCGTACGATGATCGTCGGCGTCGCCAACCCGATCAGGAACTGGTGTTTTCTACCACCGCTACAGCGGTCTGGCTGACACCGCAATCGACGTAGGAAATCTGGCCAGTCATGCCGGAGGCCAGATCACTGAGCAAAAACGCAGCGACGTTGCCGACCTCTTCAATCGTCACATTGCGTTTGAGCGGTGACGCACTGGCAGAAATGGCCAGCAGGCGACTGAAATCCTTGATGCCACTGGCGGCCAATGTCTTGACCGCTCCGGCGCTCAGACCGTTGACTCGCATGCCGCGCGGTCCGATGGCGTCAGCCAGGTAACGCACCGAAGATTCCAGCGACGCCTTGGCCAGCCCCATGGTGTTGTAGCTTGGTACCACCCGCACCCCGCCCAGATAGGTCAGTGTTAGCAAGGACGACTTGTCATTGAGGTAGGGCAGGGCCGCTTTGGCCATGGCCGGAAAACTGTAGGCACTGATGTCGTGGGCGATCCGGAAGTTTTCACGGCTGAGTCCGTCCAGGAAGTTGCCCGCAATTGCGTCCCGTGGCGCATAACCAATACTGTGGACAAAGCCATCGAATTTGGGCCAATGCACTGACAAATCGGCGAACAATTTTTCGATCTGCGTGTCCTCGCCGACATCGCAGTCGAATACTAGGGTGGATCCGAAATCTGCCGCGAACTCGGTAATTCGCTCCTTGAACCGCTCTCCGACGTAGCTGAACGCCAGCTCGGCACCTTGCTCGTGGCATGCGTTCGCGATGCCATAGGCAATGGAACGCTTGCTCAGCACGCCGGTGATTAATAGTTTTTTACCAACCAGGAATCCCATATCGTCTCACTTCCTAAACAGATGAATCAGCGATTTATCGGCGGTCGCATCGGCGGTCGCATTTTATGCAGAATTGTCGCATGCGAAATCTACCTGCTTGGCTTCGTCGCCATCGCTGGCGGTAGCTGGATAAATCCTTGATAGTCGAAGCAATTTGCGCCTGTTTTGGAGTACAATCCAAGCTCACGACCAAACGGGCGGGTATCTACCGCCCGTTTTTTTTGGGCGATTGTTTTTGCATGGCATCTGATCAAAAGTGGCATTGAAAGAAATTGTTGAGCAAACCGTGGCTGGTCTGGGCTACGACCTGGTGGAGATAGAGCGATCCGCTGGCGGGTTGCTGCGCATCACGATCGATCTGCCATGGTCACCGCAGGTCGTTGGTGAAGGTTCTGAAGTCGAGCAATTCGTGACGGTTGAAGACTGCGAGAAGGTCACGCGCCAGTTGCTGTTTGCGCTGGAGGTCGATGGCGTCGAGTACAAGCGGCTTGAGGTGTCCTCACCGGGTATAGACCGCCCGTTGCGGCACGAGAGAGATTTTGAACGGTTTGTCGGGCAGCAGATTGATCTCACTTTGAAGATGCCCATGGGGGCAGCGGCGGGAGCACTGGTCAGCGCCAGCCGCAAGAAGTTTCGGGGTGTCTTGGAGCGCGCGCAGGGCGAGGGTGGCGTTTTGGGCTGGCAAATCGTCTGGAGCGATGCGCCAGCGGTCAAGCCCGGTCAAAGAGTCAGCAAGAAGAAGTTGCCGGCGCCCATGCAAGCCTTGAGGTTCACGCTGGTGGATTTGAAAGAAGCGCGCCTGGCGCCTATTGTCAGCTTCAAGGGCCGTGGTACCAAAGGCCGCACAGAGTCGAATTTGGATTGATTTGAAACAGGAGAGTCATGGCATGAATCGCGAAATGTTAATGCTGGTGGAAGCTATCTCACGCGAAAAAAACGTCGAGCGTGACGTGGTGTTTGGCGCCGTCGAGGCGGCGCTGGCACAAGCAACCAAAAAGCTTCATCAGGGCGACGTCGATATTCGTGTCGCGGTTGATCGCGACAGCGGCGCTTATGAAACCTTTCGTCGCTGGCATGTCGTGCCGGACGAGGCCGGGTTGCAGTTGCCGGATCAGGAAGTCCTTTTGTTCGAAGCCAAAGAGCAGATTGCTGACATTGAAGTTGATGAGTACATCGAAGAGACAGTGGAATCGGTCCCGATTGGCCGGATTGGTGCGATGGCTGCCAAGCAGGTCATTCTGCAGAAAATTCGCGATGCCGAGCGTGAAATGTTGCTCAACGACTTCATGTCGCGTGGCGACAAGATTTTTGTCGGTACCGTCAAACGCATGGACAAGGGTGACATCATTGTCGAAAGCGGCCGCGTTGAAGGTCGCCTGCGCCGCGGCGAGATGATCCCGAAGGAAAACCTGCGCATGGGTGACCGGGTTCGCGCCATGATCATGGAGGTTGACCTCACCCTGCGAGGCGCACCGATTATTCTGTCGCGCTCGGCACCAGAATTCATGATTGAACTGTTTCGTCAGGAAGTGCCCGAAATTGAGCAGGGTTTGCTGGAGATCAAATCCTGCGCCCGTGATGTCGGTTCGCGCGCAAAAATCGCCGTCTTGTCGCACGATAAACGGGTCGACCCCATCGGTACTTGTGTTGGAGTGCGGGGTACGCGGGTCAACGGTGTTAC
>JANXLW010000465.1 GCA_025354965.1 Betaproteobacteria bacterium | reverse complement strand
TGAGATTGGGCACTTGCCGCTGCATCAACAAGCGCTGAACTGGGGTATGAAGAAGACCGTTGACATGGTGCAAATGCCCAACAACGACATGATCTGGAAATTTGTCAAGGTCAACCCTTAAACCAAAACCCGCAGCCCTGGATGAAAGCCTGGTTGACCCGTGTTGGCGACAGTGATGTCGGCTACAGCTTTCGCAGTTCCCCAGTGGCGATGGCCGCCGCGGCGATTGCTTTCGTCTGCATTTTTTGTGCACTTTTTGCCAACCTGGTGGCGCCGTACAACCCGTTCGACCTCAGCACACTGGAGTTAAGTGACGCGCGCTTGCCGCCTGCCTGGCAAGCACTGGGCAGTGCGAAATACCTGCTGGGCACCGACGATCAGGGGCGTGACATTCTCTCGGCCCTGATGTTTGGCGCCAGAATTTCACTGGCGGTCGGACTCGCCTCGGTGGCGCTGTCGGTAGTGATCGGTGTCAGCTTGGGCCTGTTGGCTGGCTTTCTGGGAGGCTGGGTGGACGCCGTTTTAATGCGCCTGTGCGATGTGATGCTGTCGTTCCCGCCGATTCTGGTCGCATTGCTGATTGCGGGTGTCGGCCGCGCCCTGTTTCCCAGCGCCCAGGACAGCCTGGCGTTTGCCGTTCTGATCATCTCCATCACGCTCACCGGCTGGGTCCAGTACGCGCGCACCGTGCGCGGTTCAACGTTGGTGGAGCGCAACAAGGAATACGTGCAGGCGGCTCGTGTGACGGGCGTATCTGGCCTGCGCATCATGCGCCGTCACGTGCTGCCCAATGTGCTGGGACCGGTGCTGGTGCTGGCCACCATTCAGGTCGCTACGGCCATCATTACCGAGGCAACGCTTTCATTTCTGGGGGTTGGCGCACCCCCCACATCGCCGTCGCTGGGGACCCTGATCCGGGTTGGCAACAGCTACCTGTTTTCGGGTGAATGGTGGATAACGGTATTTCCCGGCCTGATGCTGGTGACAATTTCCATGAGTGTAAATTTGCTGGGCGATTGGTTGCGCGACGCCTTGAACCCGCGACTACGCTAGAAATATGGCCCCCACGCTTGTCACTTCGTGTACTGCGCTGCCCCCCGAGGGGTCCGAAGTCGCCTTGGGGCGGCCCGGCGGCGACTTGTTCATGGGGATAGATGTTCCATGAGTCTTTTGCAAGTCAAAAATCTGGTCGTCGAGTTTCCGCACCGCCGCGGCACGCTGCGAGCGCTGGATGATATTTCGTTTGATATTGCGCCGGGCGAGATCCTCGGCGTTGTGGGCGAATCGGGTGCGGGTAAATCCATTACCGGCGCCGCCATCATCGGCCTGCTGGACCCCCCCGGGCGAATTGCCAGCGGGCATATTCTGCTGGAAGGCGAGCGCATCGACAACCTTGGGTTTGAACAGTGGCGCCTGATTCGTGGCAAGCGCATTGGCTCCATTTTTCAGGACCCGCTGACCTCGCTCAATCCCTTGTACACGATCGGGCAACAATTGGTCGAGACCATACGAACTCACTTGCCGCTGAGTTTGTCCGAAGCTCGCAAGCGCGCCATTTCCTTGCTCAAAGACACTGGCATTGCAGCTGCTGAGCAGCGCATCGATCATTATCCGCACCAGTTTTCGGGCGGCATGCGCCAGCGCGTGGTGATTGCCCTGGCGCTGGCGGCCGAGCCAAAGCTGATTGTGGCGGATGAGCCGACCACTGCGCTGGATGTATCAATTCAAGCGCAAATCATTACTTTGCTCAAGACCATCTGCCGCCAGCACGGTGCCGCTGTCATGCTGATCACGCATGACATGGGCGTGATCGCCGAGACCTGCGATCGCGTGGCGGTGCTGTATGCCGGGCGTATTGTCGAGATTGGGCCGGTGCATGCGGTGATCAATCACCCGGCGCATCCCTATACGGCGGGGCTGATGGCGGCGATCCCGGAGATCACCCAGGAGCGGGAACGCTTGCATCAGATTGATGGCACCATGCCGCGTCTGAATGCCATTCCACCCGGTTGTGCTTACCACCCGCGCTGCCCGAAAATCTTTGCCAAGTGCGAAATCGAGCGACCAGATTTGACGCCGGCCGGCCTGACCCGCTCGGCCTGCTGGCTGCATGCCTCCAACCCGGTTTCCCCCGAACCAGTCAAACAGGTACCGGTGCGCGAGATTTGAAGGTTTCGGCAAACTCAACCAAAACGGACATAAAAAGAATGCTGCCCCTGGTCCAAGCGAACGATCTGTCGATGACGTTTGATGTGTCAGCGCCCTGGCTCAACCGTGTCATTGAACGCAAGCCGCGTACCCTGCTGCGCGCGGTAGATGGTGTGAGTTTTGAGATTGAAAAAGGCAAGACCCTGGCATTGGTAGGTGAATCCGGTTGCGGCAAAAGCACGGTAGCGCGCCTTTTGGTCGGTTTGTATGAGCCCAGCCGCGGCAATTTGCAGTTTGACGGACTTGACGCTCACGCCATCTTCAAAACCACCGCAGGGTTGAAACTGCGCAGTCGTATTCAAATGATTTTTCAGGACCCCTATGCGTCATTGAACTCTCGTTGGATGGTGCACGACATCGTTGCTGAGCCGTTGATCGAACATGGTTTGGTGAGCGATCCGGTGGCACTGAAGCAACGGGTTGCAGAGTTGCTCACATCGGTGGGCATGAGCGCGCAGGACGGGACCAAGTACCCGCATCAGTTCTCAGGTGGCCAGCGCCAGCGCATCTCGATCGCCCGCGCGCTCGCCACGCATCCCGAGTTTCTGGTTTGCGACGAACCCACTTCAGCGCTGGACGTGAGCGTGCAGGCCCAGGTGCTCAACATCATGAAAGACCTGCAGCGCAAACTGGGTCTCACCTATCTATTTATTTCGCACAACCTGGCGGTCGTGCGACACGTCAGTGATCAGGTTGGCGTGATGTATCTGGGCCGGTTGGTGGAACTTTCCAGCAAGCAGCCGTTGTTTGACAACCCGCGTCACCCTTACACGCGCATGTTGCTGGATGCCATTCCTAAAATGCACGATACCGGCCGCGCCCGCACGCCGGTGCAAGGCGAAGTACCCAACCCTTTGGATCCGCCGCCTGGGTGCAGCTTCAACCCACGCTGTCCGCATGCGAATCAGCGTTGCCGATCGGAGCGACCGCAGCTACAGACGATACAGGGCGTGAAGATAGCCTGCCATGCAGTGGAAGAAGGAAGAATTTAGCGTATTTTGGCCTGGATCGGCTTACCATGCTGGTGTGCAATATCCGGCCGCAACCCTTCGCCTACCGTCACGCCACGCGCCCATGGCGACTGGCAACCAGGGCGGCTTCGACACGACTGCGAACCTGCAGCTTCTGAAGAATATTGGTGACGTAGTGCTTGATGGTTTTTTCCGACAGGAAAATCTTTTCGCCAATTTCCCGGTTGGTCAATCCGGTGCCAATCAGGGCCAAAATCTCACGTTCGCGATCAGTCAGTTCCTGCAACGGGTCGGGGGCCTTTCCGTGCGTCAGCGATACCAGCATTTCGGCCGCAATGGACGGCGAAACATAGACCTCGCCGGCCACGCTGGAACGCACGACATGGGCCAGTTCCTTGGCTGACACACCCTTTAGAACATAAGCCCGTGCGCCAGCCTTGAGCGCGGCCAGCAGTTTGTCCTTGTCATCCGAGCCGGTCAGCATCACGATCACCGTGGCCGGGCAGGCCATTGCAATTTTTTCGGCCGTCACAATGCCACCCCAACCCGGCATATTGACGTCAAGTAAAACGACATCTGGCATCAGGCTGCGGGCCAGCGCAAGAGCTTCCTCGCCCGACGAGGTTTCACCGACCACCCTGAAGCCTGAATCCATTTCGAGTGAATTCACCACCCCCTGCCTGAAGAGCGGATGGTCGTCGACCACCAAAATGTCGATTGAATTACTGCTTGTCATTTTGACCCTGGATGAGTGGCAAAGTCACGCGAATGGCGGTTCCTGAACCCTCTTGCGTTTGAAGCTCAAACGAGCCCCCCAGCACCTCAATTCGCTGTCTCATTCCGTGCAAGCCCAGTCGCCCCTTGCTCGCAACTGCCCGCGGATCAAAGCCCGGGCCTTTGTCGCTGATTTCGACCTTCAGATCGTTGCCGTCGACGCTCAGCTCAACTCTGCAATCCTTGCCTTGCGCATGGCGCACGGTATTGGCCAATGACTCCTGCAGCACGCGGTAAAGCGCCACCTTGACACGAAACGCCACATCGATGACCGAAACAGCCGCGACCAGCAAGACGCTTGTTCCAGTCTTGACCTGGAAATCCCGCACCACCCGCTCGGCAATGGCTTGCGGCCCGAGTTGCGCGATGTCGGGCAACTCGATGTCAGCCGAAATAGCGCGCAATTCCGTGAGCGCAGATTCGACCGCCAAGCGAGCTGGCTCAAGCCCTTTGATCCAATCCATGTGCCATTGAATGCCGGCGGTTGCTTGCATG
>JANXLW010000464.1 GCA_025354965.1 Betaproteobacteria bacterium | reverse complement strand
TACGAACGCAGCGACGGTTGCATGGTATTGCTGCGATCTGAACGGGACAGAAACGCCATACAACCCGGACTTCAGATGCTGCGCGATACCGGTGTGATCTTCAAAGAACTTACACCACCCGAAGCACGCAAGATTGAGTCCGCGCTCAATCCCGACACAACATTTTTTGGCGCCGTATATTTACCCAATGACGAAGTTGGAAACTGCCGCCAGTTTGCCCTTATGCTGAAAAACGCAGCGCAGCGGCTAAACGTAAAATTTTCGTTCAATACCACCGTTACTCAAATACGCCCAAACGGCGGAATCGCCATTGCCGTTGGCAGAGAAAATCCACCACGCCAGTATGATGCCTGTGTCATGTGCGCGGGACTGGCATCGGCCCGCTTGCTGGCACCTTTGGGCCTGAATATCCCATTGCTGGCGGTCCACGGCTACTCGGTCAGCGCAGCCGTTCGTGAACCGCTCAATGCCCCCCGCAGCGCCGTTATCGATGAACGCTACAAAGTGATCATCACGCGTCTCGGCAATCGCGTGCGAGTGGCGGGTAGTGCCGAATTCGGGGGCTCACCCGATCGAAAAAACGCCAAAGCACTACAAAATTTGTACCAGGTCTTGCACGACTGGTTTCCAGGCGCAGCCAAGCTGTCGGGCGGCGTGCAGGAATGGAAGGGAGCCAGTCCGATGCTGCCTGATGGACAGCCCATGGTTGGCGCCAGCGGCGTTGCCGGACTTTGGTTGAATCTGGGACACGGCTTCAATGGTTGGACCCTGAGTTGTGGCTCGGCCAGAGTGTTGGCCGACCTGATAAATGGCAAAACACCCGGTTTGGATATCAGCCAAGTGAAGATCGGATCTGGCGGGGATTTAAAGTCGCAAGCTCAATGGGTTGACACAATTCTGGCTTGACGGAAAATTGACGTCGACAGCGCCAACTATTTTCAAAGCTGATCATTGCGGTTGACAGTCGCCAGCAGATTGACTACAACCGGGTCGCCATCAAGATAATGCGCTGCAGGTAAGCTGGCGGGGACAAACGGCACTGTCAGAGGCTTGGTACTTGCAACTGACAAGGCCGGCCCTTTATTGAAATTTCAAGGGAATCGCATGAAAGTCAGATTTTGGGGAGTGCGGGGTTCCATTGCTTCGCCCGGCCCGAAGACCGCACGCTACGGAGGTAACACCACCTGTATCGAGATCCGGACTGACAACAACGAGTTGATCATCCTGGACGCCGGCACCGGCATTTTCCCCTTGTCCCAAACCCTGTTGGCGGAACTGCCCATGACAGCCAATGTACTGATCTCACACTCGCATTGGGACCACATTCAGGGACTACCTTTTTTCATTCCAAACTTCATCCCGGGCAACGTGTTGCGATTGCACGGTGCGTTTGACCCGGTTTCCGGCAAAAGCGTGGAGCAGGTTATGTCTGTGCAACTCCAGTACAGTTATTTTCCAGTCGGCGAGGCCAAAATGAAAGCGCGTATCGAATACGTGACGCTGGCCCCGGAACAGAGTGTGCAGATCGGCTGCGCCACCGTAACGCCTTACCTGATGAATCATCCAGTCATCAATTTCGGCTACCGGGTTGAAGCCAATGGCAAGTCAGTTTTTTTTACCGGTGACCACGAACCGCCACAAAACATTTATGAATCCAATGAAGAAGGCTATGCCGAGTACCAGACCTTTGTTGATCAAAAGGCCGACAGCATCCTGCGTGCCATGCGTGGCGTCGATGTTTTGATCGCCGACTGCTCTTACACCGAGCAGGAATACCCCGCGAAGCAGGGTTGGGGCCACGGCACATTCAACTCCAGCATCCAGTACGCCAAAGACGCCGGTGCCAAGTTATTGTTTTGCACCCATCATGAACCCACCCGCAGCGATGACGCGCTGGATGCGGTCTTTCGCCAAGTGCTAGCCGATAGCCCACCGCGAGCCGGCGGCCCCGAATATCGACTGGCTCGCGAGGGCGAATACTATGAGTTTTAGGTCTGCTCTGGCTGGTCGCCCCCCCGTTCATGCTGAAAATTGATCCTGGCTCGCGACAAGCCCTTTACAGCACTGCTGCAACGCGTCAGATTGAATACACGGCCCAGGCTCACTTGCCTGCGCACACCCTGATGCAGCGCGCCGGACTGGCAGTGGCGCAGCTGGCGCTGGCGCTGGCACCGCATGGCCAGCGCATCTGGGTGGCGTGCGGCCCGGGCAACAACGGCGGCGATGGGTTGGAAGCCGCTATGCACTTGAAGCGCTGGGGAAAACTGCCCAGCGTGACTTGGCTTGGCAGCCCCGACAAATCCCCACCGGATGCTGTGATCTCGTACCAACGTGCGTTGGCTGAAGGTGTCGCCTTCAGTGAGACTGCGCCACTAAATTGTGATCTCTGCATAGATGCTCTGCTGGGCATCGGCGCAGGCATTCGTGAGCCCGAAGGACGCATGACCGACTGGATCAAAGCCATGAACGCCAGTGCGGTCCCGGTGCTGGCGGTCGATTTGCCCACCGGTTTGCGCGCCAACACTGGGGTTGCTGCGCAGCATACTGTCAAAGCCCAACACACCCTCAGCCTGCTCACACTCAAACCCGGCTTATTTACGGCTGATGGACGTGATTTTGCCGGAACGGTGTGGCTGAACGAACTGGGAGTCGCTCGAAGCGGGGCCGCTGAGCAAGCCGTCAGCGCGCCTGTCGCCTGGCTGGCAGGTGCGCCGTTCGCCCAAGCACGCCAACATGCCTCGCACAAAGGCAGTTATGGTGATGTCGCCGTGGTCGGTGGCGCATCCGGCATGACGGGAGCGGCATTGCTGGCGGCGTCGGCCGCTTTGCATGCGGGCGCTGGGCGGGTCTTTGTAGGCCTGCTCGATGGCGGTACTCTGATTGTCGATAGTCGCCAGCCCGAGCTGATGTTCAGACCAGTGAACGCACTCGACTTCAGGGCAATGGCCGTAGTCTGCGGCTGTGGCGGCGGCGATGCCATTCGCAATCCGCTGCCAGAAATAGTATCCACATCAGCGCAGCTCGTCATCGATGCGGATGCTCTCAATGCGATTGCCAATGACACCCAACTGCAGACCTTGCTGATCGCCAGAGGCAAGCGTGTTACCGACACAGTGTTGACACCGCACCCTCTGGAAGCCGCCCGCATGCTGGGTTGCACTGCGTCACAAGTACAACATGATCGACTGGTGGCAGCACGCCAATTGGCAGAACGCTTCGGTTGCACCGTGATACTCAAAGGCTCCGGTACTGTGATCGCAGCACCTGGAGAAACGCCGGTTATCAATTCCACCGGCAACGCCAGACTGGCCACGGCCGGCACTGGCGATGTATTGGCCGGCATGGTCGGCGCCGGTATGGCAGCCGGACTAGCGGCCTTCCAGGCGGCCTGTGCGGCGGTTTACCATCATGGTCAGCTTGCCGATCAGTGGTCCAATGATGGCCCGCCCCTGAGTGCCGCAACGCTCTCCCGGTCGGGGTAAAAAAGGTCACTTCTCAGCTCAGCGCCATGAAAAGTGAATTCACATTGAGCAAATTCAGTGCGACTTTTAACCGCGGCCGGCAAACGGCATCTTGGTTGCCATCACGGTATGAAACATGACATTGGCCTGCAACGGCAGGTTGGCCATGTACAGCACTGACTGCCCCACAATATTCACGTCCATCAACGGTTCAATGGCAATTTCTCCATTGGCCTGCAATACTCCCGTTGCCATGCGCTGCGCCATTTCGGTAGCCGCGTTGCCGATATCGATCTGACCTACTGCAATATCGTACTTGCGGCCGTCCAGGGAAGCAGCTTTTGTCAGCCCGTTGACCGCATGTTTGGTAGCGGTATAGGCAATCGAATTGGGGCGCGGAGTGGTGGCTGAGATGGAGCCATTATTGATGATGCGACCGCCCCGCGGCATTTGCACCTTCATCACCCGAAACGCCTGCTGAATGCACAAAAACATACCAGTGAGGTTGATAGCCACCACGTTGTTCCACTGCGCCAGCGTCAGATCTTCCAGAGCAATAGCTGGAGCGTTGACGCCCGCATTGTTGAATAACACATCGACGCGACCAAATAGTCGTAGGGCAGCATCGAACAGGGCCGTCACCGAATCCGGATTCGAGACATCGGTCGGCACGGCCAGTGCACGCCCCGGCGCGTCGACCATGGCTATGACCTCGGCAAGCGGTTCGGGACGCCTGCCGGCCAGCACGACTTGATAACCATCCCTGAGCAGCGCCAGCGATGCGGCCTTTCCAATACCGGTTCCGGCACCAGTCACGATCGCAACTTTTGAATTTGAAGTCATGTGCGTCCATTCCATCTATTTGAAATCAATGTCAGCCCCATCAGGAACGGCGACGCGATTTTCGCCCCAAATCTTTCTCCTTTTTCTTGACCGAACCTGACCTCGCAGCCGTCTTCATCGACTGATCGCCAGATTTGCTTACCCGACCCAATGATTCTGCAACTTTGCGCGCCGGGCGCTTGACAGAAGGCCGGCCCGGTTTGTCTTTCATCTCGGCCTGACCATTTTCGTCACGCATTAGACCTTTGTCTTTAAGGATTCCACGGGAAATCAATCCATCACCGTCATGAACCAGCCGGAAATCAATTCTGCGCCCGTCCAGATCAACGCGGCTGACCTGCACCTGAACCCGCGAACCAATGGCGTAACGCATACCTGTACGCTCACCGCGCAATTCCTGGCGCGCTTCGTCAAAGCGGTAGTACTCGCCGCCCAGTTCGGTGATGTGCACCAACCCTTCAACATACATGGCGTCCAGCGTCACGAAAATTCCAAAACTTGTCACTGAACTGACCACGCCGCCATATTCTTCACCCAGGTGTTCGCGCATGTACTTGCACTTGAGCCAGGCTTCAACATCGCGACTGGCCTCATCGGCACGACGCTCATTGGCACTGCAATGCATGCCGGCGGCTTGCCAGGCCAGTGTTTCCGGGCTTAATTTCTTGGGCTTCTGCCCTGGCTCAGCGACACGCGTAGCCAGCCCTTTCTCAAGCCGTCGCGACAGTTTGGCATGGGCTTCGCCGGGTGTCGGCAACACTGGCAATTGATATTTGGTTTTGGCTAATATTGCCTTGATGACACGATGCACCAGCAAATCCGGGTAGCGTCGAATCGGACTGGTGAAATGGGTATAGGCATCAAAGGCCAAGCCAAAATGGCCGCTGTTGACGGGTGTGTAGATGGCCTGCTGCATCGAGCGCAACAGCATGGAGTGAATTTGCTGCGCGTCCGGTCGGTCTTTGGTAGCGCTGGCAATCGCCTGGAAATCACCTGGTGTCGGTGTATCACTGATCGATAGCCCCAAGCCCGTGACTTTGAGGTAGTTGCGGAGAATCTCTATTTTCTCTGGCGTCGGGCCCTCATGCACCCGAAACAATCCAGCATGCTTGCTCTGGGTAATGTAATCTGCGCTGCAGACATTGGCCGCCAACATCGCCTCTTCAATCAGCTTATGTGCATCGTTACGGGTGCGTGGCATGATTTTCTCAATACGTCCGCTGTCATCGCAAACAATCTGTGTCTCGATGGTCTCGAAATCTACTGCGCCTCGCCGAACACGTGACTTGAGCAGCGCCTGATACACATCGTGCAGATTCAGTAAATCGGTCACCCGATCCTTGTGCTTGTGTGCCTCCGGGCCCCGCGTGTTCGCCAGTATCGCGGCTACCTGCGTATAGGTGAATCGAGCGTGACTCCACATCACTGCGGGGTAAAACTGATAGGCCGAAACCTCACCCTCCTCGCTCACTATCATGTCGCAGACCATGCACAGACGCTCGACTTCAGGGTTCAGCGAACACAGTCCGTTGGACAATTTCTCCGGCAACATCGGAATGACGCGGCGCGGAAAATACACACTGGTGGCTCTGTCATAAGCGTCCACGTCAATGCTGGAGCCGGTTTCGACATAGTGGCTGACATCGGCAATGGCCACCAGCAAACGCCAGCCTTTCGCGGCGGATTTGCCTTTGCCGATTTTTGTCGGCTCGCAATACACCGCATCATCAAAATCGCGGGCATCCTCACCGTCGATGGTCACCAGGGGTACGTCGGTCAGGTCGACTCGAAACTTTTTATCTTGCGGACGCACCTTGTCGGGCAAGGCGCGCGCCAATGCAATGCAAGCCTCCGAGAACTCATGCGGAACGCTGTATTTGCGCACCGCAATTTCAAT
>JANXLW010000463.1 GCA_025354965.1 Betaproteobacteria bacterium | reverse complement strand
TTCATGCCGCGCACGCGCGCTTTGGCATGGCGCCAGATGCCCACCACGCCGCCCGACGCTTCGATGTTCGAGCCGCACGAAATCAGGTAATTGCACAGGGGTGTGTCAGCCGAGACGATGAAGGCGCGGTGCCAGAACTCGCCGTACAAGTGCTCAGAGTGATAACACTTGACGCCCTGGCCGGAGCCCAGGCCAAAGTCAATGGGGCCCCACGCGGCAAGGAAAGCGGGAAACGTGCCACAGTCGTACATGGGCACCTTCCCCGCATTCCTGGCGGCCTGGGGCCCGGTGGACATGGGCTTCGGCTCGGGGCAGGGCGTCAAGTGCTATCACTCGGAGCACCTGTACGGCGAGTTCTGGCACCGCGCCTTCATCGTCACGCCGGACACGCCACTGTGCAATTACCTGATCTCCTGCGGCTCCAACATCGAGGCATCGGGCGGTGTCATCGGTGTCTGGCGGCACTCCGAGGCGCGCCTGCGCGGCTTGAAGCGCGTGCAGGTTGAGCCGCACCTGTCGGTCACCGGCGCCTGCTCGGCGCAGTGGGTGCCGATCAAGCCCAAGACTGACGCCGCTTTTCTCTACGCGCTGATCCACGTGCTGTTGCACGAGGTACCGCGTGCGCGCCTGGACCTGCCGTTCCTGGCTGGGCGCACCGCATCACCTTATCTGGTCGGACCGCACGGCTATTACCTGCGCGAGCGCACCAGCCGCAAGCCGATGGTGTGGGACTTGGGACAGGCCTGCGCTCGCCCGCACGACAGCCCGGGTCTGCAGGAAGCCATTGAAGGCAGCTACGAGGTCGATGCCATCGAGATCGGCGCCGACGATGAAGTGCTGGCCGAAGGATTGCTGAGCGGCAGCACCGGCTTGACGCGGCTGGTGGAACACATGCGGCCCTACTCGCCCGAGTGGGCGCAAACGGTCTGCGATGTGCCGGCCGCGCACATGCGCACCATTGCCAACGAGTTTATAGACCACGCCTGCGTTGGCCAGACGACCGAGGTTGACGGCATCACCATGCCCTACCGGCCAGTGGCAGTCACGCTGGGCAAGACCGTCAACAACGGCTGGGGTGGCTTCGAGTGCTGCTGGGCGCGCACGCTGCTGGCCACGCTGGTGGGTGGCCTGGAAGTGCCGGGCGGAACCATCGGCACCACGATCCGGCTGACGCGTCCCATGTCGCAGCGGCACGAGAGCGTCAAGGCCGGGCCCGATGGCTTCATGCATTTCCCGCTCAATCCAACAGACAAGGCGCATTGGTCGCCCAACCCAAACATCCGCAACGCCTATCGCACCATGGTGCCGCTGGCGGCCGACGGGCCCTGGAGCCAGGCGCTCGGGCCAACCCATTTCTCCTGGCTGTTTCTGGACGAGACACCCAAGGGCCTGCCGCGCGTCATGCCGCCCGATGTCTGGTTCCTGTACCGCACCAATCCGGCCATTTCTTACTGGGATACGGCTACGCTGGGCGAAAAGATGGCGCGCTTCCCGTTCACCGTTGCCTTTGCCTACACGCGTGACGAGACCAATCACTTTGCCGATGTGCTGCTGCCCGATGCAACTGACCTGGAGAGCCTGCAGCTGATGCGCATCGGTGGCACCAAGTACCAGGAACAATACTGGGAGGTCAACGGCTTTGCCCTGCGCCAGCCCGTCGTTCAAAGCAGCGGCGAGGCGCGCGACATGACCGACATCGCGAGCGAACTGGCGGCGCGCACGGGTCTGACCCCCGGCTACATCGCGGCCATCAACAAGGGCGCCGGCAGTGTTCCCCTCAAGGGCGTGCATGGAGATTTTTCACTTGACACGCAGCAGCGCCATAGCTGCGACGCCATCTGGGATGCGGTCTGCCGTGCCGCCAGCGCCGAGGTCAGCGACGGCGCGCACGCGCACGGTCTGGACTGGTGGAAGGAAAATGGCCTGGCGACCAAGCCGCTGTCACGCAGTACCTGGTATCTGGACCAGACCATGGTCAAGAGCGGCCTGCGCTATGAGCTGCCGTACCAGGAGCGGTTGATGCGCGTTGGGACCGAACTGGGCCGGCGTCTGCACGAGCACGACATGCACTGGTGGGACGAGCAGCTCAAGGAATACCAGGCGCTGCCGGTCTGGAAGGACTTCCCCGGACTGTGGGAGGCCATCATCACCCAGGGTGGCGCGCGCGCGCAGGACTACCCGTTCTGGCTGCTTACCGCGCGCAGCATGCAGTACGCCTGGGGTGCCAACGCCGGTATTCAGCTGATGCGGGAAGTGGCCGACAACATCACTGGCCATCGCGGTGTGATCATCAACACGGGCGCCGCGCAAAAGCTCGGCATTGCCGATGGTGATGCCATCGAAATTTCCACGCCCAAACGCAGCGTGCGGGGTTGCGCCGTGGTGCGCCAGGGCATACGCCCGGACACGCTGCTGCTGATCGGCCAGTTCGCGCACTGGGAAACTCCGATGGCAAAAGACTTCGGCATGCCCAGCATGAACTCACTCGCAACCATGTCGATCTCGCTGACCGACGCCACTGGCTCGGGTGCCGATATTGTGCGGGTCAAGATCTGCCGCTCAAAGAAGGAGGCCGCATGACTCGCTGGGCCATGACCGCCGACTTGCGGCGCTGCGTCGGCTGCCAGACCTGTACTGCTGCCTGCAAGCACACTAATGCGACACCGCCAGAGGTGCAATGGCGCCGTGTCCTGGATATGGAGTTTGGCGAATACCCGAACGTCAAGCGCGTTTTTGTGCCGGTCGGCTGCCAGCACTGCGAAGACCCGCCCTGCATGACGGTGTGTCCGACGACGGCCACCAAGCAGCGCCCCGACGGCATCGTCACCATCGATTACGACCTCTGCATTGGCTGCTCCTACTGCGCTGTGGCCTGCCCCTACCAGGCGCGCTACAAGACCGACAAGGCGAGTTTCGCCTATGGTGCGCCGCTCCAGAGTGAGTCCAAGCGACGCGACGATTCTCGTCTGTCGGTGGCCACCAAATGCACTTTCTGTGTCGATCGGATTGATGCCGGTCTGGCCGCCGGTCTGACGCCAGGTGTCGATCCGGTGGCGACGCCGGCCTGTGTCAATTCGTGCATTGCCGACGCGCTGGCCTTCGGCGACCTGCAAGACCCCAACAGCAATGTCTCGCAGTTGCTTGAGAAAAATCAAAGTTTTCGCATGCACGAAGAGCTTGGCACCGGACCCGGTTTTCACTACCTCTGGGACAAGGCGGACACATGAGTACCAGTTCCGGATTCGGACCCAATCCGTGGCAACAGACCAGCTGGGACTGGCGCGCCGCAGGCAACTTTATCTGTGGCGGTGCCGGCACCGGTCTGCTGGTGGCCAGTGCATTGTTTGCGGCGCCTGAGGCCGCCAGGGGCTGGGCAATACCCGGGCTTGTCTTCGTCGGACTGGCGCTGATCGGTCTGGGCCTGTTGTGTGTCTGGCTCGAGATCGGGCGCCCGTTGCGCGCGCTCAATGTCTTCATCAATCCGCGTACCTCCTGGATGTCACGCGAAGCGTGGGTCAGTGTGGTGTTGTTCCCGGCTGGTCTGGCTGCGATGCTGGGCCTGAGCGGCTGGCTCTGGATCAGCGCTGCGCTGGCCCTGGCCTTTCTCTACTGCCAGAGCCGTATGCTGCCGGCCGCGCGGGGCATTCCGGCCTGGCGCTCGAGCTGGTTTTCGCCGCTTTTTTTGCTCACGGCTGGCTGTGAGGGCTGCGGTATTTTTCTGCTGCTCGGTCTCGTTCATGCCAGGGTCACGAGCGCGGCGCTGCTGGTGTTTGTGCTGTTGCTGGCGCTTCGGATGCTGGCCTGGCAGCGCTACCGCAAAGACGTCGATGCCAGTCTGGTGGCGCGCGCCCGCAGCGCTCTGGATCTGGCGGGACGCCGCTTGCTGATAGTCGGCAGCATCCTGCCATGCATGCTGCTGGGCCTGACCTGGCTGCTGAGTGCGCCGCTGGCGACGCTGCTGACGGCGGTGGCTGGCGCGTGCGCTGCCTGGGCCGGTGCCAATCTCAAATACACACTGGTGACGCGTGCCAGCTTCAACCAGGGCTTTGCCCTGTTGAAGATTCCGGTGCGCGGCGTGCGCGATAAGCAAGAGCAATAGGCAGAAATATAGATCTGAACTCAGGAGACACCATGGGTGCCAACACGTTATCCGAAGTCGGGATTTCCCAGGACATCGACGGCCGCAGTTACTGCGATCGCACTGCAGAAACCATGCCGCGTGAGGCACTGGCCGAGTTGCAGTTTGAACGCCTGAGAAAAACGCTGCGCAACGCCTGGGACAACGTGGAGTTGCACCGCCGGCGCATGGTGCAGGCCGGTGTCGTCCCGCAAGAGGTTCGCACCCTTGATGATCTGCGCCGCATTCCTTTTACCAGCAAGGCGGATCTGCGGGACCATTACCCGTTTGGCCTGTTGGCGCGACCGTTGACCGCCATCTCGCGCCTGCATGCCTCATCCGGTACCACTGGCAAAGCCACTGTGGTGGGCTACACCAAGGCCGACATTGAAACCTGGGCCGACCTGATGGCGCGCTCGCTGCACGCGGCGGGTGCCCGGGCTGGCGATGTGATTCACAACGCCTATGGTTACGGTTTGTTCACCGGCGGTCTGGGCGCCCATTACGGCGCCGAGAGACTCGGTGCCACAGTGGTGCCGATGTCCGGTGGTTCGACGGAGCGCCAGATTGCCCTCATCATGGACCTTGGCGCCAACATCCTGTGCGCCACACCCTCCTACGCGCTTGCCATGGCTGAAGTGGCGGAACAGCTGGGCGTTGATCTGCGCAAGAGTGCGCTGCGGGTCGGCGTTTTTGGTGCTGAGCCCTGGAGCAGCGCCATGCGCTGCGAGATTGAAGAGCGCCTGGGTTTGAAGGCAATCGACATCTACGGCCTGTCCGAAATCATGGGCCCCGGCGTTGCCTGCGAATGTGCTGCGCAAGCCGGTCTGCATGGCTGGGAGGATCACTTCCTGTTTGAAGTGCTGGACCCCGAAACCCAGGCCCCAGTGCCCGAGGGTGATGCCGGCGAGCTGGTGATCACAACGCTCACCAAGCAGGCCTTGCCGATGCTGCGTTACCGCACCCGTGACATCACCAGAATCACTACCGCGCCCTGCGACTGCGGTCGCACCCATCTTCGCATCCTGCGCATCACCGGTCGCAGCGACGACATGTTGATCATTCGTGGCGTCAATGTCTATCCGTCGCAGATCGAGGCGGTGCTGATCGGTCGCGCCATGATTTCGCCGCATTACCAGCTTGTGGTGGAGCGGCGCGGTTCGCTTGATCACGTCACGATCGAGGTCGAAGCACAAATTGACGTGGACGAGGAAGCTTTCCCGTCGATAGCGCGTGACGTCGCGCGACACGTCAAGTCGATGGTGGGTATCAGTACCGATGTGGTGGTCAAACTACCGGGTGAAATCCCCAGGTCGCAGGGCAAGGCGGTACGCGTGCGTGACCTGCGGCCGAAGGACTAGGGGTGGTCTAGCCGTCAATAGGTTTCCAGGTGCAGCCGGCCCTGCGTTTTGAGCGCCGCGCCCACGCTGTCCCAGGACAGGCCGGCGTGCTGCGCCACATCGCGCAGCGCCAGCACCACGCCTTCCTCCATGCTCTTGAGTCCGCAGACAAAGAAGCAGGTGTTCGGGTCAACCAGCAGCGCGCTCAAGTCGGCAGAGCGCTCGCGCATCACGTCCTGCACATAGCGTTTGGGTTGACCCGGCGTGCGCGAAAAGGCGAAGTTGATATCGATGAAATCCTTGGGCAAATTCTGTAGCGGACCGAAGTAGGGCAGGTCTTCCTTGGTGCGTGCGCCGAAGAACAGCATGAGTTTGCCACCTTCGAACTTGCCCGACTGGCGCAGTCGACGCCGCCATTCCGTCATGGCGCGCATCGGCGCACTGCCGGTGCCGGTGCAGATCATCACGATGTTGGAGCGCGGATGGTTGGGCATCAGGAAGCTGGCGCCGAACGGTCCGATCACCTGGACCTTGTCGCCCACCAACAGGTCGCACATGTAGTTCGACGCCACGCCGCGCACCGCTTGGCCCTGATGGTCTTGCAGTACGCGCTTCACGGTCAGCGACAGGTTGTTGTAGCCGGGGCGTTCGCCGTTGCGCGGACTGGCGATGGAGTACTGGCGCGGATGGTGGGCGCGGCCCTGGGCATCCACTCCGGGCGGCAAGATGCCGATGGACTGGCCCTCCAACACCGGAAACGGCATGGCGCCGAAGTCGAGCATGAGGTGGTGCGTGTCGTACTCGCGCCCCAGTTCAGTCACACGCTTGTTCCCTGCCACCGTGGCGACAACGAATTTCTGTGCCGACTTCGGGCCATACAGCTGGGTGTAGGCATGCGCGGCCGACCAGGGCGGTACGGTGGCGCCGAAGGACGACACCAGAAGCGGGGTCTCGCCGGTGCTGTCACTCAGGACGCTGGGCGCCATGGCCTCGGGCGGCGCTGCTGTCTCGGTGCTGACTCCGGCCTCGATCAATTGCTCGGTCGTCAACTCGGCGGGCAACTCATCCCACAGCAACTGCTCGCTGACCGTGTAGGCCTTGACGCCGGGCATGGTGCGCCAGTTGTCGATCGACCCGGTCGGGCAGGGCGAAATGCAAGCCATGCACATGTCGCACTTTTGCGCATCGACAACGTAATTTCGCGAGTCATGCGTGATCGCCTGTACCGGGCAGATAGCCTCGCAGGTATTGCAGCGAATGCAGATCTCGGGGTCAATCAGGTGTTGCTTGAGGATGTCGTTTTCACCGAGGTTCATGACTTGGTCTCCGATGGATTGCCGCAGCCCGCAGCCTCCATGTACGCAGTAACGAGCTTGGTCAATTAAACCGCACGTATTCGAAATCCGCCGATTGGCGATTGATGCCCATGACCGGCGGCGCAATCCAGTTGGAGAACTTACCCGGTTCGACGACCCGGCCCATCAGGCTGGCGACGAAGGCGCGGTCGGTCTCGCTCGGTAGCCACTGGTCGACATGCGCAGCCCATTCGACCTCGGACAGTACCCGACCTTCGGGCGAGACCTTGACGCTGGCCAGCGTGCCGATGTTGCGGTGAAAGGCCTTGTGCGGCGCTTTCAGCTTGAACGCAATGCCAGCTTTTTCGATCACCTTGTTCCAGCGTTCGACGCCGCCGATGGAGTCCTTGATGTAATCGTCGCGCAGCACTTCATTGAGCGCGTTCAGCATCGGCACTTCCTTGTCCACCAGTTGGCCACCCTGCACCGCCAGCACCTTGT
>JANXLW010000462.1 GCA_025354965.1 Betaproteobacteria bacterium | reverse complement strand
GCTGCATCGCTTACCCGGTCCACGAGATCACCATTGCAGGCAACATGAAAGCCATGTTGAAAGGGATTGAGGCGGTGGGCGCAGACACCTACACCTACGGCGCCAAGACGGTTGGCTCAATCTTGGTGAATAGAATGATGGTGGCGGGGAGCTGAATCAGCCGGCCAGTGCGGCCTTGACCGCTTTTGATACCTGCCCCATATCCGCCTTGCCGGCCAATTCCACTTTGACTGCGGCCATCACCTTGCCCATGTCTGTCGGGCCGCTGGCCCCAAGCTTGACTACGATAGCCTGGACGGCAGCAGACACTTCGTCAGCGCTCAGGCGTTGAGGCAAGTAGACCTCCAGTACCTTCACTTCTGCCGCTTCCTTGTCTGCCAGGTCCATTCGATTGGCTTGCGTGAAGGCGGCAATGGAGTCTTTGCGCTGCTTGATCAGTTTATCGACGATGGCCACCATCGCGATGTCGTCCAGCACTACCCGTTCATCCACTTCCTTCTGCTTCGCCGCAGCCAGCAAAAGCCGGATCGCACCCAGGCGCTCGCTGTCCCTGGCGCGCATGGCTGTTTTCATATCTTCGGTGATCTGGTCTTTGAGCGACATGGCGAAAGTCCTTTGTGACTGAATTCTGAATCGATTCTGCAATAAAAAAAGCCCGCCTGAGCGTCTCCGGCGAGCTTTTCTTGAGGCCTTAAAAGCCTCTAGTACATCTTTTTGGGCAACTGCATGGCGCGGATGCGTTTGTAGTTGCGCTTGACGGCAGCGGCCTTCTTGCGCTTGCGCTCGGCGGTAGGTTTTTCGTAGAACTCGCGTGCGCGCAAGTCAGTCAAAAGGCCTAATTTCTCTATGGTGCGCTTGAAGCGACGCAGCGCTACGTCAAAAGGTTCGTTCTCTTTTACACGGATGGTTGTCATTAAATAAGGTTGTCCAAAATATGCAGACTTCAGCCAAAGGAAGATCGGGCCATTTGACGGATATCGTGCGATGTTCCCCACTTGAAAAGTTGGTCAGGCAGCGGGGGGTTGCCAGCAAAGCCTTGAATTATAGCGGTGTTGTGGCCTAATTCAATGCACCGAGGTTAAGCCTGCTGTCAGATTGGCTGCCATTGCGTTGGCACAGGCAAAACCACTGGCCCAGGCCCACTGGAAGTTGTAGCCTCCCAACCAGCCCGTGACATCCACTACTTCACCAATGAAATACAAGCCAGGCTGCTTCGACTCCATGGTTTGTGAAGATAAATCACGGGTGTCCACGCCGCCAGCCGTGACCTCTGCTTTTTGGTAACCCTCGGTGCCCGTGGGCATGATTTCCCAGCGCACCAGGGTTTCGGCCAGAACCGCCAGGGCCTTGTCAGTCGCCTCATTGATGGGGCGCTGCCAGTTGTGTTTGGAGTAGTTTCCTTGTTGCGCCCATGCCTCAGCCAGTCGCGACGGTAGCAGCGCTGACAGTTCGTTGGCGACAAGCTTGCGTGAATTGGCTTTGGCTCGGGTGAGCGACTGCAGTACATCGCAGTCTGGCGACAGATTGATCCGGATTGGCGTGCCGGCTTGCCAGTAACTCGAGACTTGCAGCACCGCCGGGCCGCTCAGTCCCCGATGAGTGAAAAGCAAGTCTTCCAGAAATTTTGTCTTTCCCTTCTTTACCCCGGTTTCAATGCTCACCGGTAGTGACAAGCCAGCCAACTGGGCGTAGGGCGCCCACGCTTCGCTGTCAAACGTCAAGGGCACCAATGCCGGGCGCGTCTCGATGACGTTGAGTCCAAACTGGCGGGCAATGCGATAGCCGAAATCGGTGGCACCTATTTTGGGAATCGACAGGCCACCCGTGGCAATGACCACCGAGCGCGTTTGGACGGTTCCTAGATCACTTTCAATTTCATAGTTGCGGATGTCTTCTTCGTCAAGTTTTGAGGCAAGAAACCGGATGTTCGAAACCTTGCAGGGTTGCCAGCGCACGACGCTGCCGCTATCGCACTCGGCCAGCAGCATCTGAATGACATCCTCGGACGATCGATCACAAAACAACTGTCCTTTGTGTTTTTCGTGGAATGGGATGCCGTGGCGCCGCAGCAGATCAGTAAAGTCGCGAGGCGTATAGCGTGACAGGGCCGAGCGGCAAAAATTCTGATTGTCGCCCAGAAAATTAGCCGCAGTAGTGTCAAGGTTGGTGAAGTTGCAGCGCCCGCCGCCTGAGATGCGGATTTTTTCAGCCACTTTTGTGCTGTGGTCGATGATCAACACTTTGAGGCCAAGTTGGCCTGCCACGCCCGCACAAAACAAGCCGGCGGCGCCGGCGCCAATCACCACAGTGTCATATTTTTGCATGAACCGGCTTTGTCTGGCACCGTCTTAACCTGCGCAAAAGGCGTTGAACGGGTTGTTGTTCAGATCGCGCAAGTAACCAGTGCAAAAAAACTCTCCACACGGTAGATCATTGGTTCCGAGGGTTACATAGCCGGTCACGCAGACTTCCTGAAAGTCATTGAGCTGTCCGGTGTGGGTTCAACGCTGACTGCCACCATGCCTTTCACCACATCGCCCACCACGATCACGCTCGGGCTGCCCAACTTGTCTCGCGCGATAGTGCTGTGCAGTTCACCCAAAGTGCAGATTGACTGGCGCTGCGCAGGCAGACTGGCATTCTGGATGATGGCTACCGGCGTCGATCCGGGCAGACCGTAGATCAGTTCGCTCTGGATCCGCCTGGCACTACTCACGCCCATATAAATGACCAGTGTAAGTTTGGCCTGATGCGCGCTGGTCGCCAGTGCTCGCCAGTCGGTGCCCGGGTCGCCAGCCTTGGCGTGGCCGGTAACGAATACGACGCCATGCGCATGCTCCCGATGTGTCAGTGCTACGCCAAGCGAGGTCACGGCGGCAAGGCCGGCCGTGATGCCGTTGACCACCTTAACTCTGATGCCAGCCGCTTGAAGATGTTCAAGTTCTTCGCCTCCACGGCCAAAAATGAACGGATCCCCACCTTTGAGGCGGACCACGGTCTCACCCTCGCGTACCGCCATCAGGATGAGTTTTTCGATGAACGCTTGCGGGGTCGATTTGCAGCCACCGCGTTTTCCAACATGAACGATGCGTGCGGTAGCTGAAGCCAGTGCAACAACTTCATCGCTGACCAGATCGTCAACCAATAGCAGCGTGGCGGCCTGAATGCACTTGAGGGCTTTTAGTGTCAGCAACTCCGGGTCGCCGGGACCGGCGCCCACAAGTGTGCAGCTTCCTTGCTGAGCGGTAGTCCAGTCGCCGGTGGGATGAGTTTTGTTGTCGGTCATGGTGTCGTCCTTGTTGGGGTACACATACGCACGATGTGTGCCACCTGCAGCGCAATCGGCGTCGGCACCGGTTGTTGGCCGTCAAGAACTGATCGTATCCAGCTGGCCGTGCTCTGCGCGTCGCACGCCGGCAGGTTCGGCATGTTGGGCAGTGACCCGGATTGTGCCTCCTGGACCCGGGTCAGCTGTCCGTTGAGAAAAACGTCCATGGCCGGTGTGCGGCGCGGGTCAGCCACCGGTTCGCCCTCAGTACCACGCAGCAGCAACCCAGAGGTCTGCATCAAAGCAAAAGTAGCAGTCATGGACTCGGCATACTCCGGATGGGTATAGCTGCTCACCAGCAAAGCCGGGTTGTCGCAGGGGTTCATCAGCTTGACCACACTGTGCGCCGGGTTGCGTAAGCCTACCAGGCGGCGCACATCCAGCAGGCGCGCCAAACCTGGGCAAAGCTGATCGGTGGCGATATATCGGACGGCCCCTTGCGGTTCATTTTCGGTCGTCTGCCGGGTCGATAAATCGAGCGCGCTAAAGACTTGCCGCGAGGAAACCCTGCTGTCTTCGGTGGGTAAACCGTGAACGACGACGGACAGACCTTCGCGCGCCAAAAGCAGCGCCAGCAACGGCGTTAGTACCGGCAATTTGCGCGCACCGTTGTAGCTTGGCAGAACGATGGTGGTGCGTCCATGTGTCGGAATTTTGCGCAACCGGGCCTGTGTCGCGTCCAAAAATCCAGCCATCTCCAGTGCTGTTTCACCTTTAATTCGCATGGCCAGACAAAACGCGCCTATCTCCAGATCAGTCACGCCAGCGTCAAGTATCTGGGCAAATAAATCTGCTGCCTGTTCGCGCGACAATGCACGCGCACCCTGTTTGCCGCGCCCGATCACTTTGATGTATTTGCCTATGCCCACCGATCGATTGTCTTTGATCTCATTTTTTGTGGTCAACGGCGGCAAAATGCGATTGATACGCTTGCTAAGATGAAAGCCGGACTGAAAGCTAAAAATTTTACCGATAGAAAGTTCTTTTGACACTGTTGAACTCAGGTTCTGAAACAAATACGCGCAAATTGAGATGACTTTGATTGCAATTGTGATGGGTACCCTGACCGCTGGCATTGGCAGCGTGTGGCTGGCCGCGCTTTTAAGTTTTGGTGTGCTGGCCCGCTACACACAGCATATGCTCAGCTTGGCGGCTGGCGCCTTGCTGGCAACTGCCTTTATGCATTTGTTGCCGGAAGCATTCGAGAGCCAGTCCAGCGCCCATGATTTGTTCATGACGCTACTGGTCGGGCTGGTCTTTTTCTTCTTGCTGGACAAAGCCGAACTGTGGCACCACGGACATGAACATCACCATGACCACTCACCCGGTGCGATCAATCATCACCAGGCCCCGATCTCCGGCAGTTGGGCAGTTCTGACAGGAGACAGCGTTCATTGTTTTGGCGATGGCGTGTTAATTGCCTCGGCATTCATGGCCGACACGCGTC
The DNA here is from genome assembly GCA_025354965.1 of Betaproteobacteria bacterium. Taxonomy (GTDB): domain Bacteria; phylum Pseudomonadota; class Gammaproteobacteria; order Burkholderiales; family Burkholderiaceae_C; genus Rhodoferax. The sequence goes on along the minus strand of JANXLW010000462.1, from coordinate 660 downwards.
TGGGTGTCATCGCTTCCCTTGCAGTGCTGGCGCACGAGGTACCACACCACATGGGTGACTTGGCCGTGTTGCGGACAAGCACCAGTAACAAGCGTGCAGCGTTAGTCAAAGTATCACTGGCCGGAGCGGTGACGGCCTTGGGTGGTTTGGTGGGTTACTGGTTGGTCGACAAGCTGCGGGACTATCTACCGTATTTTCTGGTGGTAGCCGGCAGCAGCTTTGTTTACGTGGCACTCGCAGATTTGATACCCCAATTGCAAAAACGACTTTCGGCGCGCGAAACATTTGCACAGATCGCATGGCTGCTGGTCGGTATCGCGCTGGTCACGACCGTGAGCAGCTTGGCTCATGCAGCTTGAACTGCTGCCTTCAGGTCTGAGTTCAATTTATCAGTCACCTCTTGGCGCTATCATGGGTTCAGTGATAAAAGTGAAAATTACAAGGCATTCACATGAAAGCAAATCTGAGCATCTATCTTTGGGGATGCGTCCTGGCCCTGGTTCTGGTTCTGGTCGGCATTGTGCTTGTCAAGTTCGGAGTTATCAATAGCAAGAACAGCAGGCGGAAAAACTCATTGGCTGCTACCTTGGCAGCCGCGATAGCATTGTGGGTAATTGATCGGTCACACCTGGTGCCAGAGCCAGCATTTTTTGATGTAAT
>JANXLW010000417.1 GCA_025354965.1 Betaproteobacteria bacterium | reverse complement strand
AAGACGGCTGACATGGTGGCTCCTTGCGCGATGGTCGATGGGATGGCGTGACGAGGCTGGAGTGACGAGGCTGGAGGGTAAGGATATCAAAAAAGTAAGGAAGATGCAAATGCCTTACTTACCTTTTGCCTTCTGCTTGCCCTCTGCTTGCCTCTGCTTGCCCTCCGCTGGTCATTGATCACCCTGATTGCAGCAGCAGCCCCCTGACCTGTCATCGGACCCGCATCCCGGGCCGGGCACCCAGGCCGACACTGTTGCCAACATCACTCGGCTCCAGCACGTAAATGCCGGGGTTGTCCTTTTCGTCGCCATGACTTGCGGCCAGCACCATGCCTTCGGACACGCCGAACTTCATCTTGCGCGGGGCGAGGTTGGCGACCAGCACGGTGAGCTTGCCGACCAGGTCGGCGGGCTTGTAGGCGCTGGCAATGCCGCTGAACACATTGCGCAGGATGGGACGTCCTTCCAGGTTCGTGCCCTCGCCTGCGTCCAGGGTCAGGCGCAGCAGCTTGGTGCTGCCGTCCACGGCTTGGCAGTTGACGATCTTGGCGATGCGCAGGTCGATTTTGGCGAACTCGTCGATGGTGATGGTGGGGGCGATGGCTTCGCCACCGGGCATAGTTGCTACGGTCTTTGTAGCTGCCTGCGCAGATTCCACAGGGACTGGAGGCTCAAACAATGCGTCAAGTTGCTCGGGGGTGACGCGCTGCATCAGGTGTTGGTAGGGATGAAGAGTGGCGGGCATTGCTGCAAATAGGTCTCCCCATTCAAAGTCACGCCCCATACCAAAAAATTCTCTTGCAACCTTCGACGTGAGGTGCGGGAGGATTGGTGCGAGAAACACGGAAAGGGCACGGAATCCAAACAAAGTAACGGTACAAATTTCTTGCACTCGGCTCATTTCTGGACCTTTTGCCAAAGCCCAGGGCTTCCGCGAATCAAAGTATTCGTTGACTGTGTCAGCAAATGCCATGATCTGCCGCGCCAGTTGAGAAAATTCGCGCTTTTCGTAGGCTACTTTGGCCTCTCCGCAAAGAATAGTCAGTTCACTGCGGATTTTTGCGTCGGTTAGCCAACCATCCAACGTAGCCGGTAGTGGCATGCCAGGTGACCAATTCGCAATGCCAAAGTTGTGTGGAGCACTGGTTAGCTTCCCATCAAAGTTACTCTGAATGAACTTCGCTGCGCGACTGGCGATATTCACATACTTGCCAATCAAATCGCTGTTCACCCGCGCCATGAAATCCTCCGGGCTGAACTCGATGTCTTCGTTCTTCGCGGTCAGTTTGGTGGCGATGTAATAACGCAGCCACTCGGGGTTCATGCCCAGGCTCAGGTATTTCAACGGATCCAGCCCGGTGCCCCGGCTCTTGCTCATCTTCTCGGCGTTGACGGTCAAAAAGCCATGAACAAAAATCGCGTCCGGTGCTTTGCGGCCACTGAAATGCAGCATGGCGGGCCAGAACAGCGTGTGGAAGGTGACGATGTCTTTGCCGATGAAGTGGTATTGCTCGGTGTCGGGTGCGGCGACGTATTCCTCAAAACTGCGCGGATCGGGGTTCACTTCCCGATTCTTGGGGCCACCCTTGTCGAACCAGTTTTTCAGCGATGCCAGGTAACCCACGGGTGCGTCCATCCACACATAGAAGTACTTGCCCGGCGCATCGGGGATTTCAATGCCAAAGTAGGGCGCGTCGCGGCTGATGTCCCAGTCAGCCAGGCCCTCGGACGTGCTGCCGTCCGGGTTTTTGCGCACGCTGAACCACTCTTTGACCTTGTTGACCACTTCAGCCTGCAGGTGCGGTTTGCCCTGCGCGTTGGTGCCCGCTATCCAGCCTTCCAGAAACTCCACACAGCGCGGATCCGAGAGTTTGAAGAAGAAGTGTTCGGAGTTCTTGAGCTCAGGTCTAGCGCCGGAGAGGGCCGAGAAGGGGTTGATCAGGTCCGTCGGCGCGTAGACCGAGCCGCAGACCTCGCAG
>JANXLW010000396.1 GCA_025354965.1 Betaproteobacteria bacterium | reverse complement strand
CCATCAGACTGAACATCTGCGCCTGCTGGAACGGGCTCATACGGCCAGCCGGACTGGTCATGAAGACGCGCACGCCCTGTTTTCCGCGCATCGCGTACTCGGCCGCACTACCAGTATCGCCGCTGGTAGCGCCAAGGATGTTGAGTTGTTCGCCACGCCTGGCCAGTTCATACTCAAACAAGTTACCCAATAGCTGCATCGCCATATCCTTGAATGCCAGCGTCGGGCCGTTGGACAGGGCTTCAAGGTACAACACGCTTCGCGCTGCAGCAATCGAAGCGTCGTGCAACTTGGTCAGCGGCACGATCTGTCGGGTACCAAAAACGGCTTCGGTATAAGTCTTTTGGCAAATCGCTTTCAGGTCGGCAGCGGGAATGTCATCGATGTACAGTGACAGCAATTCAAAGGCAAGTGCGGCATAGCCCTGCTCGCGGTAGACACCACGCCACAGCAAGAGCGTGGCTTCATCCACCTGCGGGTAATGCTCAGGCAGATACAGACCACCATCGGGCGCCAGGCCTTCCAGCAGAATTTCGCAAAAATGTTTGCGCCCGGTCACGTCACCGATGGCGGCACGCGTGGAAAGATACCTCATCAGGCCAGCTCTTCCTTGCGAATGCGGGTAATGGGGGCCAACACGGTAGGCAGCGCCTGTATCTGACCCATGGCAGCATTCATTTTGGCTTCCACACAGTCGTGCGTGAGGATAATGAGGTCGGTTTGCGCTACTTGCGGGCCACCTGCGGCTCTGGTCTCGCCCTCTACCTCATCAGCTTCACGCTGAAGCAAGGCATCGATGCTGATATCCAGCGACGCCAGAATACCAGTCACCCTGGCCAAAACGCCGGCCTCGTCGGCCACGCGCAAGCGCAGGTAATAGCTGGTGACCACTGCACTCATGGGCAACACGTGCAAATCACTCATGGCATCTGGCTGGAATGCCAGATGAGGCACGCGATTCAGCGGATCGGCGGTGTGCAGGCGCGTGATATCCACCAGATCAGCGATGACGGCACTAGCCGTCGGCTCGGAACCCGCACCCTTCCCGTAGTACAGCGTGGTGCCTACGGCGTCGCCCTGCACCATGACGGCATTCATGGCGCCTTCGACGTTGGCGATCAGGCGTTTGGTGGGAACCAGGCTCGGATGTACGCGCAGTTCTATGCCTTTGTCGGTACGCTTGGTAATGCCCAGCAGTTTGATCCGGTAGCCCAGTTGCTCCGCATATTTGATATCGACAGCGCTTAGCTTGGCAATGCCTTCGACGTAGGCTTTGTCGAACTGCACCGGAATACCGAAGGCAATGGCCGACATGATGGTCGCCTTGTGCGCCGCGTCCACACCCTCGATATCGAAGGTCGGATCTGCTTCGGCGTAGCCCAGACGCTGCGCTTCCTTGAGTACCACGGTGAAGTCAAGACCCTTGTCGCGCATCTCGGACAGGATGAAGTTGGTGGTGCCATTGATGATGCCAGCAATCCACTGGATGCTGTTGGCAGTCAGTCCCTCGCGCAATGCCTTGATGATAGGGATACCGCCCGCCACCGCCGCTTCAAATGCCACCATCACCCCTTTGCTAGAGGCAGCAGCAAAAATCTCGGTGCCGTGCACTGCCAGCAACGCCTTGTTGGCCGTCACCACGTGTTTGCCGGCCGCGATGGTTTCCAAAACCAGTGTTTTCGCAATGCCACAGCCACCGATCAATTCAATGATGATGTCAATGTCGGGGTTGGCAATCACAGTCCGCGCGTCATTGACTACTTGAACGCCCTCTGCGACCAGGCTTTGCACCCGAGCCAGGTCAAGATCGGCCACCATGGTGATCTCAATGCCACGCCCGGCGCGACGTTTGATTTCCTTTTGATTGCGCAGCAGCACATTGAAAGTGCCCGAACCCACAACACCCATGCCCAACAGGCCTACTTGAATCGGTTTCATAAAGTTATAGCTATTCAGTCAGTTGCTGTGTCGTTTACGGTAGCCTTCGAGAAACTTGGCGACACGACCAATCGCTTCGCGCAGGTCATCCTCGTGAGGCAAAAATACAATCCGAAAATGATCGGGTACCGGCCAGTTGAAACCGGTACCCTGCACCAACATCACACGGGTCTCCTGCAACAATTCCAAAAAGAATTGCTGGTCATCGACGATCGGGTACAGCGTCGGATCCAGGCGTGGAAACATGTAAAGTGCTGCCGTCGGTTTAACGCACGTAACTCCCGGGATGGCAGTGATCAATTCGTAAGCCAGGTCACGCTGTCGGCGCAGGCGTCCGCCCTCGGCAACTAGGTCATTGATGCTCTGATAGCCCCCCAGCGCCGTCTGGATGGCCCATTGGCCGGGAACGTTGGCACACAGACGCATGTTGGAGAGCATGGTCAGTCCCTCGATGTAGTCCCTTGCCGGTTTCTTGTCGCCCGACACTATCATCCAGCCGGCTCGGTAGCCACAGGAGCGGTAACTTTTGGACAGCGAGTTAAAGGTCAGCGTCAGTACATCATCGGAAAGACTGCCGATAGCCGTGTGGTGGGCACCGTCGTATAACACCTTGTCATAAACCTCGTCGGCGAAAATAACCAGCCCGTACTCACGGGTGATCTGCACTATCGCTTTGAGCAACTCATCGGAATACAGCGCACCGGTCGGGTTGTTGGGATTGATGACGACAATACCGCGGGTACGCGATGTGATTTTGGCGCGAATGTCGTCCAGGTCAGGCATCCAACCGCTGGCTTCATCGCACAGGTAGTGCACCGGCGTCCCACCTGACAAGCTGGCAGCCGCCGTCCACAAAGGGTAGTCAGGCGACGGCAGCAACAACTCGTCGCCATTGTCAAGTAGCGCATTGGTGGCCATCACAATCAGTTCACTGGCACCGTTGCCCAGATAGATATCGTCCAGCGTCACCGCCTTGATGCCTTGCTGCTGGGTATAGTGCATCACGGCCTTGCGCGCCGCAAAAATGCCCTTGCTATCCGAGTAGCCTGCTGAGTTTGGCAGATTGCGAATCATGTCCTGCTGAATTTCTTCAGGCGCATCGAACCCAAATACGGCCAGATTACCGATGTTGAGCTTGATGATTTTGTGCCCGTCTTCTTCCATCTGGCGTGCCGCATCCATGATGGGACCGCGAATGTCATA
>JANXLW010000327.1 GCA_025354965.1 Betaproteobacteria bacterium | reverse complement strand
ATGTTCTGTTTGCTGGTCTTGAAAAGCTCGGCCATTTCAAGCTGGGTAAGCCAAACCGTGCCCAAATCAGCCCGCAGTTGAATCTGGCTCTTGCCGTCGTCGGTGGTGTAGAGAATCAGGTCGCTCATGATGACTAAATTTGCACAAGCGAGTATCGATTTTCGCGGGCTTTGAATGCTTCCTCACCGCCTTCCAGCAGCAAACAAACAGCTTCACGAACCCCGAAATTTTCACCAGAAACAGAATGCTCCAGACCGCCGGAATCGTAACGAATTCGTGGGTAGGGTTGACTGCTAGGGCGCTCCGCAGTCGCAATAATGATTTGCTCGGCATCAGTCGCCACAACAAGATTCGGGTTGTGGGTGATCAGAATAATTTGTCGGCGTTTCTTAGCTTTTCGGATGTATGGCACTAGCTGCTTGTAGACGGATGAATTGTCCAAATTCCCTTCAGGTTGATCAATCAACAGCGGCCGGGTGTCATCTTCATCCATCAACAAATATAGAACCAAGAGAGCTATGCCGCGCGTGCCTGGTGAAAGGTATTCGAGCTCAGTCCCCGCGTAGTGAATCTTGTAGGAAAGTTCGATGTGATCGACTGAAAAGAGCCAATCAGACAGTTCGACACGCGACAGCTTCGACGTTCCGAACTTCTCGGGGAAAGTGCGAATTTCGACGGCAGCAAGTAGCTCGCTAAACGCCTCCTCAATTCTTTCAGGAATACCACTCTTCCACGCTGACACCAAGTTTGTTTCAACGATTTTTTCAATTTCCGAACGCTTTGCTTCAGCCCCAACACGGCGACCATCAAAAAATCTTGCTGCTCGATCAAGCCATGACCTCGCGTCAATCTGGTAACCAACTGAAACACTGAATTGCATCTCTTCGCCGAGTTGAGCGATCGCGTCTTGCATTGGTGAATAAAGTTCTTTCAAACCTGCTTCGTCTGCTGACAAGGTCTTGAACACTTGTAGATATAAATCGATCTGCTTGGCCTTCTGCTTTTCAAGCGCCTTCGTAACCCTCTCATCGAGGTTCAGGATTTCTTTGCTCAATCGTTCTGAATTGGCGATTCTCTCGGCAATCTGTTTTTGAAGGTCGAGAAGCCTCTTGCGACTAACCTCATCCTTGGCAACTAGTTCCTTAAGCTTTGCTATTTCTACCTGGACGCTGAACATAGAAGGCGGCAACCGCGGGGCATCTTCTGACCCTTTAAGCGCCACAATCGCATCACCAAGCTTTTCGACCTCCTTGAGAAGGAGGTCATCAGCGTCAGGAGCCCAAATTGGCACCAATTTCTGCACAGCGCCTTCTGCAACCCCGGCGTCGAGCAGTTGCTTTTGGATTTTGGCTATTTCCTGACCAGTGGTCTTCTTGAGGGTTGCATAGGACTCCATCGCTCCCTCAATTGTTCGACGGCGGCGGCTTCGGGTAGCAATCTGATCTTCTATTTCTTTGAGAAGAGCCTGCTTTTTTTCGAGCTCTTCTAGAACCTTCTGATCAACCGACTGAGTGGCATCAGGCAATTGCTTCTTGAGTTCTTGCACTTGCTTTTCGACCTCGGCTTTGGACATCACCTTAGAGCCACGTTGGTCAATTGCTTCTTGGAGTCTGTCTACTTCCTTGTGCAGAGTCGCCAGTTCTCCTCGGAGTGCTTCTTTCTGGATATTTGAGGCAGCTTCGCGCGCTTTTCGCAATTCGCCGAATGAGGAATAGCCTTCCTTCTGAATCTCGTCCAACTTCGTAAAAACAACCTCTTCAATCGCCTTTTGAAGTTCCGCACCTTCATGATCTGAAGAGCACAGTCGCTCGACAAAATCCTGCGATAAATATCGAACACGTGGCTTTGTAGAGTTGAACGGTAAATCGGTAAGAGTTCCCTCCGTTTTGTCGCCTCTGACCTTGCCCCTGTTTTCCGCACTCCATAGGCTGCCCATTATGCGGACTTCCTGTCTTGCTGCTGGGCCGCGAACCAGCGTTGCTCGAACGTCATCGGGCTGACGTAGCCCAACGTCGAGTGCAATCTCTTGTAGTTGTAAAACGTCAGCCAGTCGATCACCTCGTCCATGGCCGCGCGGCGTGTGGCAAACCTTCTGCCGTACAGCCTGCCTACCTTCAGCCGGCCCCACAGGCTCTCCGTGGGCGCGTTGTCCCAGCAGTCACCTTTGCGGCTCATCGACGACTTCATCTCGTAGCCCCTGAGCGCGTCCTGGAAGGCCTGGCTGCAATACTGACTACCTCGATCCGAGTGAAAAATCAACCCAGGTGCAGGACGGCGTCTGAACCACGCCATGCGCAGTGCGTCGGTGACCACGCTGGCCTGCATATGCTCCCTCATGCTCCAGCCCACCACCTGGCGGCTGAACAGGTCGATCACGGCCGTCAGGTACAGCCAGCCTTCATCGGTGGCAATGTAGGTGATGTCGCTTGTCCAAACCCTGTTAGGCGCCTGTGGCGTGAAGTTGCGTTGCAGCAGGTTCGGTGCAATCGGCAGATCATGTTTGCTGTCCGTGGTGACCACGAACTTTCGCTTGCCTCTGGCTTTGATGCCGTGCAGTTGCATCAGCTTTCTCACCCGTTCCTTGCCCACACGAATACCACGCCCCAGCAACTCTTTCCACATCTTTGGCCAACCGTATTCTTGTTTGAACTCGGCGTGGATGGCTTTGATGTGTACCAGCAGGGCTTCATTGCCGATGCGCTTGTTCGCCCCCGGCTTGCTGGGCTTGTCGGTGTCCTTGCGTCGCCAGTGCTCGAAGTAACCACTGGTACTGACCTCCAGTACCTCGCTACTCAGCGTGACCGGCCAACGGGCTTTATGCTGGGCAATCCAGGCGTACTTCACAGCGATTCCCGCGCGAAGTACGCCGTCGCTTTTTTTAAGATGTCGCGCTCCATCGTGACCCGCGCCAGTTGCGCGCGCAACCGGGCCAGCTCCATTTGCTCAGCGCTCACCGGCTTGTCTCCGGCGCCTTTGAGTTGGCCTTTATCGTTCAGCCGTACCCAGTTGCCCAACGTCTGCACCGGCACTCCCAATATCTTCGCAGTCACCGGCGTGGCCTGCCCACCCTTGACCAATCTCACCGCCTCCAGTTTGAACTCCAGCGTGTACTTTCCACGCGCATTTCCAGCTTTCGTCTTGTTCATCTCTTTCTCTCCATTGCTTGAATTTAACCATCAGCTATGGAGTACGTTTTTCGGGGGCAAGATCACTCCACCCCACTCAAGTTCAATCTTCGTCCCCGAAAGATGCAGTGCCCCTTTTGTTATGAAGGAGGACAAGGACCTTTTATCCATCGGATAGCCCGAAGCAAAAGATGAAAGGTCGGCTACAGCCGTTTTGCCCGCGCCCTTCTCGCCAATCACCGCAACGAGCCCTGCGTTCAACTCGATCGAATCAATCGCAAACCAACCAGAGCTATTCGATAGAGATATTTTTCGAATTTGCTGGCTGTGGTCGGAGGGCTGGGGCGGCAGCGTTCCAATGTGAACTCGGTCTTCTGGCTCCCACAGGATTTGGCGCAGGCCATGGAAAGTAGGATCGCTTTTTATCCAGCAATATCGATCATTGTCAGGTTTGAATAAGTGCTCAATATCGTGAGCATCTGACCCATGAACACAGGGCTTCAATGAACGATACTGACGAATGATTTCTTCCTTCGGAGTACCCGCCTTGAGTCCAAGGTAATGTTCGCGATCTCGTGGATTTCCCGAGAAGACGAAGTTGCTCCATTTCAAAATTTCGTCGCGAATGGCACCAAAGCCGTCAAGAGGGAGCCCGCTGATTCCGTCCTTGCCATTTGCGATTCCGATCAAAGAGTTATTTCGAAGCCATTTTTCGTTATCCAACCACTGCTTAATCGTCGTTCGATCTGGCTTGAACTGAGCGATACCAAATTTATAAGCAGCTTCGTCGTCTATGAGATTCGGATCTTGAGCCTTACCGAATGCAATCAACTCTTCCCGGCAGCAGCCATAAGGCTGACCGTCATAGTTAAATTTCAGGTTTCTCAGCGCTCTGTTAATCTTGTCAATGTGATCTGCTTCTGTTGGGTCAACCAACAGGTGGAGATTCAGGGCCTTTCCATCGGTAGTCTGTGGCATCACCCTGAATTCAATGTTCGGTATCAGGAGATCAACAGTGTTCAGGCGACTATTGAGATTCTTTTCAACAATCAGTTTCTCGTATCCATCAAGAGTCATGTAATCGGTGACGCCGATTACGGAAATTTTTGACTCTTTTGCAGTCTTTTCGAGGGCAGCAACGTAGTCCGCCCAAAGCAAGCCTTCAAAAGGAGTACCAAGTCGGCTCTCTGGCGTATGAACATGGAGATCCCAGCGGCGCCATTCTGAACCGCGGGGCCAACGGGATGGAGCTGTTTTGAGGGGCGATGGAGAAGTGGCCATAACAGGTGAAATTTGAGAATCAGAGTTGACGCATGGGAAGGGGCTCGCTTACGCCTCAACCGAAGGGAAAAGCTGCTGCATCAGCCCTTTCTTGTGGGTCTTGAGGGTTTCGAGTTCTTGGGTGGCGGCGGTGATGAGGGTGTCGAGGGATGTGAGGCAGTCGGCGATGCATTGTTGTTCGGGCATGGTGGGAAATGTCGTCTCCCAGCCCTCAATGGTGCCTTTTGTGATGTGCATGATGCCAAGTCCGTTAGCGGATTCGGCTTTCATCTTTTCTGTCTCGTTTTCGAGTGTGATGAACAGAAATCGTCTGTCGATACCTCGATTCTCAACGACCTTCCAAATGTGATAGTGATAGATGGTCTTTCCGCCGCGCCAGACTCGGGGGCCAAAAGACGCTGACCATGCATATAGCAAATCGCCG
>JANXLW010000322.1 GCA_025354965.1 Betaproteobacteria bacterium | reverse complement strand
CCAGGGCCAATGCCAGAGCGGCAGCTTGCAAAACGTAGTGAATACGAAACATGGAAAATCTCCGTTGTTGAAATGAAATGCTGTCGCCCTTGCCCATCAGTCCACCCGGGCCCCAGATGCCTTCACCAGCGCCTCATATTTGGCGCGCTCCAATTTCATGAACGCACCAAATTCCTCTGGTGTGCTGGGTGCCGGTTCGGTCAGCAGGGTGGCAAAGCGAGTTTTGGTTTCGGGCGAATTAAGGGCGGCGACGAAGGCCAGGTTGAGCCGGGTCAGCACGTCTTTGGGTGTGGCGGCCGGTGCCACCAAACCCCACCAGGTGTCGATGGAAAATCCCCTCAAAGTATCAGCCACCGGTGGCGTGCCGGGCAGCGCGCCGGTCCTCTTCAACGTGGTCACTGCAAGGGCCTTGAGCTTGCCGGAGCGGATGTTGGGCGCCGCTGTGGCGAGATTGTCAAAGTTGAAATCGACCTGGCCGCTGAGCAAGGCCAGTTGCGCCGGGTTGCCACCGTTATAGGGAATGTGCACGGCAAAGATACCGGCATCACGCTTGAACATTTCCCCGGCCAGATGCCCTGCGCTGCCGTTGCCGCCGCTACCGTAATTGAGCTTGCCCGGGTTCGCCTTGGCATAGGCAATCAGGTCGGGCAGGGTGTCGATCTTCAGACGCCGGGCCGCCTCGGCGTTCATGACCAGCACGTTGGGCACCCGCACGATTTGCGTTATGGGGGCAAAGTCGGTGGCTGCGTTGTACGGCATCTTGCTGTAAAGCCAGGGATTCACCGCATGCGTGGCGGTGGCGGCAATGCCGATGGTCAGACCGTCGGGTGCTGCTTTGGCGATGGCGTCCGCACCGATGTTGCCGCCAGCACCCGGCTTGTTGTCGATGATGACTGGTCCCAGCGTGTCGCGCACGCGCTCGGCCAGCGCCCGGGCCGTGACATCCAGCGGACCGCCCGCCGCGTAGGGCACGATCAGACGGATCGGCTTGCCCTGCGCTTGTGCCAGTGAGCTTGCGGCACAGGTGAGGATCGCCAGCGCGGCGATGATCAGTTTTTGGCAGTGCATCAAAATAACTTCCCGGGCGTCAGGCTGCTGCCAGGTCGCGTGCCTTGTCGGCTTCGGTGATGAAAGCGTCGGCGTAAAACTCATCGGCCGGCAGTCCTGCCCGCCTGATGTAGACCGCCCTGGCCGAGTCCACCACGATCGGGGCGCCGCAGGCATACACCTGATGGTTCGACAGATCGGGAAAGTCCTGCAGCACCGCCTGGTGCACAAAGCCGGTGCGCCCGGTCCAGTCGTCCTCCAGCAGCGCGTCGGAGATCACCGGTATGTAGCGCAGATTGGGCATCTCGGTCACTTTGTTCTTCAGCCACGCGTCCATGTACAAATCCGCCGGACGACGCCCGCCCCAGTACAAGGTGGCATCGCGGTAGATGCCCTTGAACTGCATGTGTTCAATGATGGCCTTGATGGGCGCAAACCCGGTGCCGGACGCCAACAGCACCATCGGTTTGGTGCTGTCTTCGCGCAAATAGAAACTGCCATAAGGCCCTTCCAGGCGCAGGATTTCTTTTTCTTTCATGTTGTTGAATACGGTGTCGGTAAATTTGCCGCCCGGCATGTGGCGAATGTGCAGCTCCAGACCGTCTGCGCCAGCCAGTTTGGTGTCGGGTGCGTTGGCCATGGAGTAGCTGCGCCGCTCGCCACCCTGCAGGATGATTTCCACATACTGCCCGGCATGGTAGGCAAAGTGGTCGTTGGCGGGCAACTGCAGATTGAGCAGCATGACATCCGAGGATTTTCTTTCCATCAAACGCACCCGGGTTGGGAATTTCTTGATTGGGAAAGCACCGGCCTGCGTCACCTGGCGCGACTCCAGTACGACATCACTGTGCGCCACACCGCAGCAGGTCAGCACATAGCCGCTGGCTTCTTCCTCATCGCTCAGGGCTTTGCTCTGGTGTACGCCGTGCACCACGATGCCTTCGAGCTTCTTGCATTTGCAGGTACCGCAGGCGCCGTCCTTGCAGCCGTAGGGCATGCCAATACCAAGCCGAATGCCGGCGGCCAGCATGGTTTCACCGGCGGCGGCGGTGAAGGAGCGCTCGCTGGGTTTGAAGGTTATCAAGAACTCCTGAGCCGTGGTTTCGCTGTGCATCATCTTTTCTGTATCCTTGGGGTTTGTTCACTTTAGTACCTTTGATTTTGCCTTCAAACCAAAGCCCTTATCCGGTTCTGTATGCCAGCCGCCCCGGCGCCTTGCCGGCACGGTTTCGGCGCACCCGGGTTTTGATCGTTGGCTGTGGCGATGTGGGCCTGCGTGTGGCGCACGCTTTGCCGGCGCGGGTGCGCCTGCTGGCGCTGACCTCCAGCGTGGACCGCAGCGCTGAACTGCGCCAGCGCGGCATCACACCGTTGCAGGGCAATCTGGACGCGCCGGCGACATTGCGCCGACTCGCCGGTTTGGCGAACCGGGTGCTGCACCTGGCACCGCCGCCGGGCGAGGGCTGGGCTGACCCGCGCACCCTGGCTTTGACCCGCGCCTTGAGGCTGCGCCGCTTGCCCGATGCCTTGGTTTACGGCTCCACCACTGGCGTTTACGGTGACTGCCAGGGCGAAGTTGTCAACGAATCATGGGCACTTCGGCCCGACACACCCAGAGCTACAAGGCGTGTTGATGCCGAAACTGCGATCCGTTTTTTGGGTCGTGCGACGCCGGTGCGCACCAGCATTTTGCGCAT
>JANXLW010000306.1 GCA_025354965.1 Betaproteobacteria bacterium | reverse complement strand
CTGCGCAAGCCCCCCTGTACCACCGCCACCAGCACCTCGGCCTGCCCCGGTCCCGGCACCCATCCACATAGCGCCACCGGTCTCAATTGTTCCCAGCGCACCCCCACCCCTGACCAACATATCTGGCGCCTCCAATCCGCGCGACTACCGCCGTGACGCTGCCAGTCACATTTACGGACAAAACGCAGACCGCATTTACAAGGGCAAGATGCCACCTCTGCTCTATGCGGTTGGCGTGCTGCAGGTTGAAGTCGATGGCCAGGGCCGCGTCACCGGTACCCAGTGGATGCGGGCTCCCAGCCAGGCACCAGAAGTCATGGCTGAAATCGAAAAAACCGTCCGCCTTGCATCACCTTTTCCGGCCCCCGTGCAAATGGGCCGGGTGACCTACACCGACACCTGGTTGTGGCACAAGAGCGGGCGCTTCCAGCTCGATACCTTGACCGAGGGGCAACTTTAGGACCCCCGGTAAGTCGAGTAGCTCCACGGGCTGACCAACAGCGGCACATGGTAATGCTGCGCGGGTTCGGCAATACCAAAATCAAGACTCACCTGACCCAGAAAATTGGGCTCCGGCAAGGCGAGGCCGCGCGTTTTGAAATAGCCAGCCACCTCAAATACCAGACGGTAGGTCCCGCGCTTTAGATTGTGATTGTCAATCAGCAGTCCGTCCGGGTTGCGGCCATCCTGGTTGAGCACCAACTGCTTGATCAAAGTCGCCGTCCCGCCCTCGGTGCTGTACAGCGCCACCTGCATGCCTGCTGCCGGTGTGCCGTGCATGGTGTCCAATACGTGCGTGCTCAAGCCCATGGTATGTCCTTCGATGTGGCAAAGCGAAAGTGTAAAGTCCTTTGCACTCAGGCAGGCAGCCAGCCGCGGCGGAGGGCCTAGGGATCCTTCCCAAAATGTGGTCATGCCAAACCCCGTTTGGCATAGCGGGAGGATCAGGCTGCTGGGGCACTCAGCGCAGCGGCATAAAGGCGGAGGCCGCAGGCCGGGGGACATTCGCGCAGCCATCCACTGCGGCACCCCCGGCACGAAGATTGCCACTATCATTGGCTCATGGTACTGACCTGAATTTATGACTATTTACGACAGCACGCTTTCCTACCCGCGCGATCTGGTTGGCTACGGCCCCCAAGTCGCTCGCGCCCGCTGGCCGTCGCAAGCGCGGGTTGCGGTGCAGTTTGTCCTGAACTTTGAGGAAGGCGGCGAAAACAGTGTGTTGCACGGCGATGCCGGTTCCGAGCAATTTCTGTCGGAGATGTTCAACCCGCCAAGTTATCCGCAGCGCCACCTCAGCATGGAGAGCATCTACGAATATGGCTCGCGTACCGGTGTCTGGCGCATCCTGCGGGAATTCGAAAAACGCAAGTTGCCACTGACCGTGTTTGGCGTCGGCATGGCACTGCAGCGCCACCCCGAATTGGTGCGTGCGTTCAAGGAACTGGGGCATGAAATTGCCTGCCACGGCTGGCGCTGGATCAACTACCAGAACGTCGATGAAGCCACCGAGCGCGAGCACATGGCGCTGGGCATGGAAGTCATCACCCGTCTGACCGGCGAACGTGCGCTGGGCTGGTACACCGGCCGCGACAGTCCCAACACACGCCGCCTGGTGGCCGACTACGGTGGCTTCGAGTACGACAGCGACTACTACGGCGACGACTTGCCGTTCTGGATGAAGGTTGAAAAAACAGACGGCGCCGTGGTGCCGCAGCTGATCGTGCCCTACACGCTGGACTGCAACGACATGCGCTTCGCGCTGCCACAAGGCTACTCGCACGCCGACCCGTTCTTTCAGTACCTCAAGGACAGCTTTGATGTCCTGTACTCGGAGGGCGAAACGTCACCGCGCATGATGAGTATTGGCATGCACTGCCGGCTGCTGGGCCGGCCCGGTCGCATCACGGCACTGCAGCGGTTTCTGGACCACATCGAAAAATTCGAGCGGGTATGGGTTTGCCGCCGTGTCGACATCGCACGCCATTGGAAGGCAGCGCACCCCTATCAGTCGACACAGCAGACACAGAGCGAGATGCAACATGGCCCTGAAGCTTGAACAACTCAATGCCGCGCCCATCGAAGAGGTCAGGCAACTGCTGGACGGCCTGTATGAACATTCACCCTGGATTGCTGAACAAGCGTTGAACGCACGACCTTTTGCGTCGCTGGCGCAAATCAAGCACGCCATGGCGCGTGTCGTCGATGCGTCGGGACGCGAGGCCCAGCTGACATTGATCCGTGCTCATCCCGAGCTGGCTGGCAAAGCCATGGTCGACAAATCGCTGACCACAGAATCCAGCCACGAGCAGAGCACGGCCGGGTTGACGCATTGCACTCCCGCGGAATTCGCGCACATTCAACAGCTGAACGCTGACTACAAAGCCAAATTTGACCTTCCCTTCGTTCTGGCAGTGCGCGGCCCGCGCGGCACCGGTTTGTCCAAGCAGGAAATTATCGATACCTTTGCGCGCCGCCTGCAAAACCATGTCGACTTTGAATTGCAGGAATGTTTGCGCAACATCCACCGCATTGCCGAGATCCGCCTGAACGACAAGTTCGGTGTCACACCCGCGCTGGGCAATGAAGTATGGGACTGGCATGAGGCACTGGCGCAATTCAGTGATCCCGGCTACCAGGAAAAAGGACAGCTCACGGTCACCTACCTGACCGATGCGCACCGCGCCTGCGCCGCGCACCTCAAAACGCGGATGCTTGAATGCGGCTTTGATGAAGTCGGCATCGACGCCGTCGGCAATGTCGTCGGGCGTTACCTGTCCGATAACAAGCAAGCCAAAACCCTGCTCACAGGCTCGCACTACGACACGGTTCGAAACGGCGGCAAATACGACGGTCGCCTCGGCATTTTTGTGCCGCTGGCCTGTGTGCGTGTTCTCGCGCGACACAAAAAACGTCTG
>JANXLW010000247.1 GCA_025354965.1 Betaproteobacteria bacterium | reverse complement strand
CGGTGATCATCGATCTGCCGCAGGCGGTGGACGCGGCCGGCAACAACCACGCCAACCGCATGCTGTTGCGTGACGTCAATAACCTGCGAGCATTTTTCGGTCGCTTTGCTCCAGAGTTGCTGACTACTCATTTTGGCCAGGAAATCTGGGACCTCTACCAGCGCGGCATGCTGCACCCCGACAGTCTGCTGACAGGTCGTTTTGAGCGCAAGAGAAGCACCGTTGATGTGGGCGGTGTTTTGCGCGAGATAGCCGACGCGCGCGCCGAGAACGCGGCGCATCGCCTGCGCCTGCAGACGACCAGCTAACGCCGGCGAAGTTGGGCCGTTGATGGCGCGGATTGCGCGTCAACCATTTACAGACTCAACTTCTTCCGTCTTGAAATCACCCGGCATAACTACCTCCAGCATTTCTATGTCGTGGCTATGCCCGACCTCTCGATGACGAATTTCGGGTGGTTGATAGACGCATGAACCAGCCTCAAGGCGCACCAGGCCTTGACCTTCGTACTCAAACTCAATCCAGCCTTTAAGCACATAGACGAGCTGAAAACTGGTCTTGTGAATGTGGGCCTGGCTGGAAAACTCGGTACCCGCCGCGCGGATGATATGGGCGTCTACCCGCCCACCGGTCGCCTTGCGCACTCCAAGATCGCGGTACTCGAAAAATGATCGAAGTCCGCGCAGGTAGCTTGCGTCATGGGCATGAGTAACTGTGAAATCGCGACTTGTCATGGTAGTCTCCTCCTTGGTGAGTAGAACCTTATAGACCTTCCATGCCAACGAGTCGAGAAATGCAGCATTCGTCCCTGATCGTCCTCCGGTCTTTGCGCAAGGGACGATACGAAATGCAATAGCTGCTGTATTGTCGGCGTCGGATTCAATAAACTACACACCCATCCAGGAGAAACAGCATGATATTGAGAAACAAGTTGCTTGCTGGTGCGGCACTGGCCGTCGCGTTCATCGCCTCTGCCGGAGCGCAAGCCCCGCTCGCAGAAAAGAATGTCTCCATGAAAATGGCGCAAATGATCATTGATGGCACCATTGAGCAATGCACCAAGGATGGCTACAAAGTATCGGTGGTGATCGTCGACAACGCCGGCTTGGTACATGCGTCACTGCGCGGCGACGGCACCAATCCGCACACCATGGAATTCGCGCGCAAGAAGGCGTACACAGCCCGCACCCGCGGCCAGACCTCGCTCGAATTCATGAAGCTGACCGATGTGCCGACCAACGCTTACCTGCGTCAGATTCCCGATGTCGTCGCCGTTGGCGGCGGCGTCCCGATCAAGATTGGTAATGTCACGATTGGCGGTGTTGGCGTCTCGGGTGCGCCGGCTGGCGAGAAGGATGAAGTCTGCGCTTTGGCCGGCATTGCCAAGGTGGCCGATCAACTAAAGTAGGCACAAGTGATGGGGTCAGTGACCCCCACCACGTCAGCGCGCCAGGTGCAAAATCTCCCACTTGCGGGCCAAAGCTTTGGCATGCAGCCTGGAATCCGGATTTACCGCCACCGCGTGGTTGACCGCTTTCAGCAGTGGCAGGTCATTGATGGAATCGCTGTAGGCGGTGCTGTGAAAGTCCTTGAATCGGTGGCCGCTGGCGGTCAACCAATTGTGCAGGCGCGTCACCTTGCCCTCTCGCATGTTCAGGATACCGGTAGTGCGGCCAGTAAATATGCCATCCTGTAACTGCGCTTCGGTGGCGATCAGGTGCTCAATGTCGAAGTAAATGGCAGTCAGCTCGGAAATGAATCGGTTGCTGGCGGTGGTCAAGACCACCAGATCACCGGCGTCCAGGTGCCGGTTGACAAGCTCAACGGCCGAGCGGGAGATGCGCGGCACAATGTGACTGCGAAGGAATGCCTGGCGCCACGGTTCCCACTCTTTGCGCGTGCGCCCGGCCAGCGTGCCCACATAGAAATTGGCGAACTCTTCGAGCCCCACCGTCCCCGCCTGGTAGCGTGCCTCCATGTCGGCGTTGCGCTGGGCAAAACCCTCACGGTCCAGCACACCTTCATTGATTAAAAAATCACACCACAACACATCGCTGTCGCCTTTGAGCAGCGTGTGGTCGAGGTCAAACAGTGTCAGCTTCATAACTTTGTCTGATACCTCGCTAACTGGTCAGCCGGCGGTCCTGAGATGCCAGGCTTTCGGACGGGTGAAGGTCTGGATGCCGTAGGTAGACAGGGTCAAGCCAACGCCCGAGTCGCCGTGGCCACTCCAGGGCAGGCGCGGGCTGACGCGGTCGCAGCAGTTCCAGTAGACGCTGCCGGCGTTGACCTGCGCCAGCAAGGTCTTGGCACGTGCTTCATCGGGGGTGAAAACACCGGCGGTGAGACCGTAGCGGGTGTCGTTCATGAGCCCAATAGCCTCGGCATCGCCAGCCACCTTCTGGATGCCGATGATGGGGCCGAAGCTTTCCTCGCGCATCAGTTCCATGCTGTGGTTCACGTTGGCAAAGACAGTCGGCACAAACCAGTTGCCCGGCCCCGGTAAACGCTTGCCACCCGTCAACAAGCTAGCACCCTTGGCCTTGGCGTCTGCCACCTGGGCGTCCAGCACATCGAGCTGCGGTGCACGCGTGATGGCACCGATGTAGGTGGTCTCCAGCATGGGGTCGCCGACCTTGAAACCGCGCAACGTGTCCAGGAAAGCAGCGACGAATACGTCGTAAACTTTCTCGTGCACATAAATGCGCTCCACCGAGCAGCAGCTCTGACCGGTGTTGTACATGGCGCCATCGGCCAGTGACTCGGCGGCGACCTTCGGATCGGCGTCATCACAGACGTAAGTGGGATCCTTGCCACCCAACTCCAGCTGCAGCTTGACCATGCGCGGCCCCAGTGCCTGCGCAATCTTCGCGCCGGTGCCATAGGAGCCAGTGAAGAACAATCCGTCGATTCTTTGTGCCTGCAAGGCGGCGCCGACATCGCCACCGCCGATGACGGCAATGAAAACATCCTTCGGTACACCGGCGCCATGCAGCAGGCGCGCCATCGCCAACCCGGTCAGGGTGGCGTATTCCGATGGCTTGTACAGCACCGCATTGCCGGTCAGCAAGGCCGGAATGAACACGTTGCCACCGACAAACCAGGGGTAGTTCCAGGCCGAGATGTTGACCACCACACCGAGCGGTATGTGCTCGATTCTCTCTGTCATACCGCCCTCGGCAAAGACGGTCTCGGTGACCAGCTGGGCATCTACTTCTTTCAGGAAAAAATCGATGCGCCCCAGCAGGCCATTGAGTTCGTTGCGTGACATCTTGATCGGTTTGCCGGTCTCACCGGTCATGATGGCAGCCAGTGCTTCCAGCTCGGTGACGACGGCGGCCCGAAAACGCACGATGCAGGCTTTGCGCTCGGCCAGCGGTACGGCCAGCCAGCCGGGCTGCGCCGCGCGGGCCGCGGCGGCTTTGGCCGCCACAGAAGTAGCATCGTCGGCAGGGACCTGGGTGATCAGGGCGCCGGTGGCGGGGTTGTGAATGGAGAGTTGGTTCATGTTTTGTTTTCCGTTTTAACTTTGGCGTCACGCGCCGCTTGAAGAAAATCCATCAGCAGCGGCGTGTCATCCAGCGTGCCCAGCCCGGGCTGGTGAAACTCCGGATGCCACTGCACGGCGGCCACGTAGGCCGGACCGGTGTGGCGTATGGCCTCGATCATGCCGTCATCCGGGCAGCGTGCTTCGGCCACAAAACCGGGTGCCAGATCCTTGATACCCTGGTGATGAATGCTGTTTATCTTGCAGCCCTTTGTGCCTGGCAACAAGGCATCCAGCCGTGATTGCGGCACTACGTCAAGCTGATGAAAATTATGATCGTAGATGTCGGCGTCGCGATGCACCAGTGCATCCGGCTGCTGGGTCGCGATGTCCTGGTACAAAGTGCCGCCAAAGGCCACGTTGATCAGCTGCAAACCCCGGCAGACACCGAACACCGGTTTGCCAGCCGCGACAAAGGCTTTCACCAGCGCCAGTTCGTACTCATCGCGCACCCGGTCACCGCTCCAGCGTTCCTGCAGCGGAGTCTCGCCGTAGCTGCCGGGCCAGACGTCGGCGCCGCCGTGCAGCACCAGGCCGTCGAGCCACTGGGCGTAATCGTCAAAATGCACATCACCGCGCGCCGTATCGCCCACTGGCGACGGAATCATCACCGGCAACGCATCCCCCGACATCACCCAATGCGCCATCGACTGTTCAACGTATTGCAAGGTTTTGCGCGCAAAGACAGCACGCGTCGGGTCCGGGTGCAAAAAGCAGGCGCTGATGCCAATTTTTAGACGTTGCAGTGGGAGCGTCATGAGAGCTCCTTTAAAGCAATGGAATTTTTCGACGGGCCGCCCTTAGGAAAATTAGCCCCTTTGGGGGGCAGCGCAGTACACGAAGTGACAAGCGTGGCGGTCATATCACATTGCTGCTTTGAAGAGTGCTTCAAAATCTGCTGCTGTGCAGGGTCGTGGATTGGTCTGGTGGCAGATGTCGGCAGTCGCAATTTGCATCAGCCGCGGTAGCTGCTCGGGCTTGACCCCATGGGTCGCCAGACCACCGGTGATGCCGACGCTGGTTTTGAGTTGCCGCAGCCACGGCACCAAGGCTTGGCCACCACCGGTCACCTTGCAGACATGGGCCAGCTCATCGAATTTGTCCGGCACCGCTTCATGGTTCCAAGCCATGACGGTATCGATCATCAGTGCATTGGCCAGGCCATGGTGCAAGTCGCACACCGCACCCAGCGCGTGGGCGCAGGAGTGCACAGCGCCCAGGTCTTTCTGGAAAGCGATGGCGCCCATCATGGAGGCCATCATCATGTCGCTTCTAGCCTGCAAATTGCCGGGCTCTTTCACAGCGGTCAACAGCGCCGCTGCCGCAATGCGCGTGCCTTCCAGCGCAATGCCATCGCACAGCGGGTGGTAGGCGGGCGACAGGTAGCTCTCGATGTTGTGGGTGAGTGCGTCCATGCCGGTGGCAGCCGTCACATGCGCTGGCAAGCCCAACGTCAATTCGGGATCGGCAAACACTACCTTGGCCAGAATCCTGGGACTGAATACCACGCGCTTCAGATGCGTGTCGTTTTCGCTGACAACGCTGGAGCGACCTACTTCCGACCCGGTACCCGAGGTGGTGGGTAACGCCACAAAATAGGGCAGCTGATTCACGATCGGTCGCACCTGCGGATGGTCCCACACGTATTCCAGAATATCGCCTTCGTGCGTGGCGGCAATGCCAACCACCTTGGCCACATCCAGCGCGGCACCGCCGCCAAATCCGATGATGCAATCGGCCTGGTGCGCCTTGTAGGCAGCAGCACCGTCCATCACCTGAGCGCAGGTGGGGTTGCCAAAGACACCAGAAAACACCGCCACCTCCAGCCCGGCCAGATGGGTCTTGAATTCGGCCAGCACCGGCAATGCACCCAGCGCTTTGTCAGTAACGATCAGCGGGCGCTTCAGGCCCTGCTCCAGCAGATGCGCGGCCACCAGTTTGCGTGCGCCGGCACCAAATTTGATGGGGGTGGGGAAGGAGAAAGAGGTAATGCTCATGGTGCTGCCAGTTGAAGAAACATGTGGTTTTTGGAAAAGCGCTGATTCTGGACTTTAATCGCTCCCGGCTCAATGCCCCAGGACACAAAACCGGCGTCCAGGTAAAGACGCTCGGCGCCCTGATTGCCGCTTGTGACGGTCAGCACCAGCAACTCCAGCTGGCTGGCGCGTGCGTCGGTCAGCAAAGTATGGAGCAGGGCGTGGGCGATGCCGCGCCGCGCGTATTCAGGTGCCACGTACATGCCGATCACCAAAGCCTTGTGCTGAACTTTGAGGCGTTGCTCCCGGTCCAGTCCAACCGTGCCGAACAATTTGTCGTCAACAATGGCGCCCCAGAACTTGACCTGGGAAGCATCGGCCAGCCGCTGCTCGGAGCTTGCCAGCGGTTTGAGCACTTCTTCCTCATAACTTGAGGTGAAGGCCTCGGCGTGGTCGTGCAATGCGCGCAGTCGCAGCGCGCGGTATTCGGTGGCGTCACTGCTCAGCAGGCGGCGGATTTGCATGTCAAATGATTTCGAAATAGCGTTTCATTTCCCAGTCGGTGACGCCATCGAGCCATTGCCGCCATTCCCAGTCGCGGGTGGCGGCAAAGTGATCGACAAAACCGTCACCCAACCAGTCTCGCGCAATGGCTGACTTCTCGAAAATGCGCGTTGTTTCGATCAGCGTGCGCGGCGCGCGGGCCATGTGTTCGGCGCCGACATTGGTGCCGGTAATCGGTGGGGTTGTCAGTTTCAGGCCTTTCTCAACACCGTCCAGTCCAGCCGCTATCACGGCGGCCATCGCCAGATAGGGGTTGACATCAGCGCCGGGGCAGCGCGTCTCCAGGCGCGTGGCTTTGGGGCTGCCGGCAATCACCCGAAAACTGGCCGTGCGGTTGTCGATACCCCAGGTCGGTTTGACCGGTGCCCAAAAGCCATCCACCAGCCGTTTGTAGCTGTTGATGGTGGGCCAGATCATGGGCGCGAATTCCATCATGCAGGCAACCTGACCGGCCAGATAGCTCTCAAAGAGCTTGCTCATCTTGCGCGGGTTTTTGGCATCAAAAAACAGATTGTTCTTGCCGTCTGACAAGCTCTGGTGAATGTGCCCGCTGCAGCCCGGCAACTGCTGGTGCGGTTTGGCCATGAAGCTGGGCATGATGCCAAAGCGGGCGCCAATTTCCTTGGTGCCGGTCTTGAAGAGAATGGCCCGGTCGGCCTGTTCGAGTGCTTCGCTAAAACCGATGGCCGCCTCGTACACGCCGGGGCCCGTTTCGGTATGCAGACCCTCAATCGGCACGCCAAAAGCCAGCATCTGGTCCATGATGGCATTGAAAAATTCGCGGTTCTGATTCACGCGCAGCAGCGAGTAGCCAAACATGCCGGGTGTCAACGGCTCAGGACACACGCCTTTCTTGGCGGCCCAGCTTTGCGGTGTTTCAAGGAAGTTGTACCACTCGAACTCCATGCCGGTCATGACCTTGAAGCCCATCTTCTGGGCGCGCTTGAGGACCCGCTTCAGGGTCTGGCGCGGACACACGGCGTGGGGCGTGCCATCGGCATTGACAAACTCACCCAGGAAAAATGGCACGCCATCGTCCCAGGGCACATGGCGCGCGGTGTTCAGGTCCAGCCTAGCCAGGGCATCGGGAAAGCCATGCTGCCAGCCGGTCACCTGGGCGTTGTCGTAGCAACTGTCCAGCATGTCCCAACCCAGCACCACATCACAAAAGCCAAAGCCGCCGTTCGGGTAAGGCTCGGCTGTCCCGAGAAATTTATCGCGGTGCAAATACTTGCCGCGCAGAACGCCGTCAATGTCGCTCACCGCGACTTTCACCTTGGGGATCACAGACTTCTGGATGGCAAGCACCGCAGGGTGCGTCAGGCTTGCCGCTTTTGCTTTTCTTGGCACGTCGTTCTCCTTGGTTTTTCTTTCGGCAGCCTGCCCGCTCAGGTGACTGCAGACGCTGCAATACCCATGTCCTGCAGCGCCAGCGCCATGGCGTGCACCGCCTGCTCCATCTCGAAGGGTCCGATGGCGCCGATGCAGCCGACCCGGAACGTTTCCAGCTGCGTCAGTTTACCGGGATACAGAAGAAAGCCACGCGCACGGGCCGCCGCATAAAAGGTTTTGAAATCATATTTTGGATCCGCCGGAGCGTGAAAGGTGACGATGATGGGCGCCTGAATGGCGGGGTCAAGAAAGGGCTTGAAGCCCAGCCTGGCCATGCCGGCAATGAGCGTGCGGTAGTTGCTGGTGTAACGCGCCAGACGCTGCGGCTGTCCACCTTCTTCCTCATATTGCTTCAGGGCCTCATGCAGTGCCACCACAACGTGGGTCGGCGGCGTAAAGCGCCACTGCGTGGTTTTTCCCATGTAGACATACTGGTCATGCAAATCCATTGCCAGCGACTGGCTGCGGCCCGCGCAGGCCTCCAGCACGGCCTTGCGGATGAAGACAAACCCCATGCCGGGCACGCCCTCCAGGCATTTGCCGCTGGCCGCGATCAGCGCGTCGAACCGGGTCTTGCGGGCATCGATCTCGATCGCGCCGAACGAACTCATGGCGTCCACGATCAAACCCCTGCCATGACGCTCGCACACATCGGCCACCGCTTGCAGCGGATTGAGAACACCGGCACCGGTTTCGCAGTGAATCAGCACCACATGGGTGATGCTCGCATCGGTCGCCAGCGCCTGTGCCAAAGCGGCTGGATCGACTTGTGCGGCTTCGTCGAAGCTGAGCACCGTGCAGCGGCGTCCCATCAGGGTGGTGAGCCGGGCGGCGCGCTTGCAATAGGCGCCGTTGTCCAGCACCAGCACATGACCATCACGCGGCACCAGCGTCGCCACCGCAGCTTCGACGCTGAAGGTGCCGCTACCTTGCAGGGGTACCAGCACATGGCTGTCATGGCCGTGAATGATCGCCAGCAGGCGCTGGCGCAGGCTGGCGGTCACCGCGTTGAAGTCGGCGTCCCAGGAACCCCAGTCTTTCAGCATGGCCAGCTTGGTACGCAAGGTGGTGGTGAGCGGCCCGGGGGTCAGCAAAATCTTGTCTCTGTCCATGGCAGTATCTCCGTCAATTATTGAGAGGCTTGTGTGTGGTTCGCGCAGGAAAAGCCAACCCAGCTCGAAGGATCAGGCTGCTGGGGCACTCAGCGCAACGGCATAAAGGAGGAGTCCGAAGGACGGGGGACAGCCGCGGAGCTGAGAGCCCCAGCAGCCCGATCCGTTCACACCATGTTGAAAAGGACGCGGACATCACCTTCCTCGCCATGCTTGCGTTCGTTTCGACGTCCACCAGGCCAGCAGCATGAACGCCAGCGTTGCGATGCTGGACGACAGCGCAATCAGCACTGCCATGGCGGCAGCAGCACCCATCTCGCCGGCCTCATCCAGATTCAAAATGGCGATGGACGCCACCTTGGTTTCGGGTGCATACAAAAACACCACGGCTGAAATGGTGGTCATGGCGTTGATGAAAAAATAACGTGCAATGTCGATCAGGGTCGGCGCGCACACCGGCAAAGTGACACGCCAGAAGGTCTTGTAAAACGGCACTTTCAGGGAAGCGCTGACGGCCTCGAATTCACTGTCCAGACTTTTCAAGGCGGTCACTGCGGTCAGGTGCCCGGTAGTGTAGAAGTGAACGATGGTGCACAGGGTCAGCAAGGTCAAAGTGTGATACAGACCATTTAGCGGATTGTCCTGCGCATTGAAGAAAAAAATGTAGCCCAATCCGAGCACCAGTCCCGGCACTGCCATCGGTACTACCGCCAGCAAACGCACCAGCCCGCGCAAACTGTCCATGCCTTTGGTTTTCTCCAGCAGGTAGGCGCCAACAAACACCAGCAGGGTGCCAAACAGCGCCGTGCCGGCCGCCATCTTCAGACTGTTGAAAAAGGCCACGCCAACCTCGGCGTCCAACAGTCCGAGTTTGTAGTGGCGCCAACTGGGCGTCAGGTTGTAAGGCCAGAACGAGGCAAAAGACGCAAACACAGCCATGCCCAGCATGGCCAGCACCAGGGCTGCGATGACCGTGCAGTAAAGCGTCACCAGCCGATCAAAGCCGGGCGCCACTTTGGGCGAATAGGGCACCGCGCGCGCCGTCAGCATGGCGGTCTGACGCCGGCTCACGTAATTGTCCACAGCAAAAGTTAACAACGCCGGTGCCAGCAGCAATATGGCGACGACCGCGCCCTTGGAAAAATCCTGCTGACCAATGACCAGCTTGAACACATCGGTTGCCAGCACATTGAAGTTACCGCCAATCACCTTGGGAATGCCGAAATCCGTCATGACCAGCGTGAAGGTGACCAGGGCCGCCGAGATCAGACCGTACTTGGCGCCGGGCAGGGTGATGGTGAAGAACTTGCGCGTCGCGCTGGTGCCCATGGCGTCCGCCGCTTCATACAGACGTGCGTCCGACAGGCTCAGCGCCGTCACCAGAATCATCAGCGTGTGCGGGAAAACGGCAATACATTCGGCCAGCACAATGCCCGACGCGCCGTAGATTTGGTCGATCCCAATGCCCTGCATCCAGGCCTTCAATAGGCCCTGGTTGCCAAACCAGTAGATCAGCGAAATGGCGGACAAAAGGGATGGCGCCAGCAAAGGTATCAGCGTAATGCCACGAAACAAGGCCTTGTAAGGCATGCAGGAGCGACGCAGCGCATAAGCAAAGCCAAAGGCCAGCGGCAACGCAATTATCGTCACGCTGCACGACACCCACAGACTGTTCCACAGGCTGCTCAGCAGTGCCGGGGTTTTGGCGTAGTCAATGAAGTTGTCGAGCCAGACCCATTCACCCTGGCGACCTTGCAGCGCTTGCAGCAATATGGCCAGCAGCGGTGCAGCCAGAAAGGTGATCAAAACAATCGCGATCATCGCAATCAGGGCCTGAGCCAGACGATCTGTCCAGTGCTGCTGTTGCTTGATTTGGACGCGGACCGAGGGCGCTGGCAGTACCACTGACATCAGAACACCTTGATGCGCTCGGGCAACAGCTTGAGAGTAATGGCTGAGCCTACCCGGAGCGATTTTTCTGACAGAAAATTGAGAGACAAATAAACCGTCAGCTTGTTGTTGTCCAGAGCGGCGGAAGTCACCAGCACGTGGCAGTACGCACCCAGGAACTCGATCTTTTCAATGCGCGCCTCGAATACATGGGCATCGCCAGCTGCGATCGGGCGGGCCAGCACGTCCTCCGGTCGCATGTAGATCTTTACCTCGCGAGTTGTTCCTTCGCAGGGCAGGCACATGCTGCCAAAACGCAGCTTGCCGTCGGCCAGACGGGCCG
Source organism: Betaproteobacteria bacterium (assembly GCA_025354965.1). Classification (GTDB taxonomy): domain Bacteria; phylum Pseudomonadota; class Gammaproteobacteria; order Burkholderiales; family Burkholderiaceae_C; genus Rhodoferax. The sequence goes on along the minus strand of JANXLW010000247.1, from coordinate 1,011 downwards.
ACATCACATTGACCTTGCCGACAAAATCGGCCACAAACGGTGACGCCGGTTCGCGGTAAATTTCCATTGGTGTGCCAATCTGCTCGATGACGCCGTGGTTCATGACCACAATGCGGTCGGCTAGGCTCAGGGCTTCTTCTTGGTCGTGCGTCACCATGATGGTGGTAACGCCCAGTTTTTGTTGCAAAACCCGGATTTCCTGGCGCAACCGGACCCGTTCCAGAGCATCCAGTGCCGACAGTGGCTCGTCCAGCAACAGCAAGCCGGGTGCCGTCGCCAGCGCGCGGGCCAGCGCGATGCGTTGCTGCTGCCCGCCCGAGAGTTGACTGGGGAATTTGGCTTCGCTGCCGGGCAGACCCACCAATTTGACCAGCTCGGTCACACGCTGCTTGATCTCGGAGCGAGCCGTCTTGCGATTGACCAGGCCGTAGGCTACGTTGTCAGCCACGCTGAGATTGGGAAACAGCGCGTAGCTCTGAAACACAATACCGTAGTCGCGCTGTGCGGGTGGTAGCAGCGAGATGTCGTGACCATCTTGCGAGATGTTTCCTGCGGTTTGGGCCTCCAGCCCCGCGATGACGCGCAGCAGTGTCGTTTTGCCACAGCCGGAGGGACCAAGGAAGCAGACAAACTCGCCCTTCTCGATCTCCAGATTGATGTCCTGCAGCGCTGTAAAGCTACCAAACTCCTTGCGGATATGGCGCAGATCAAGGAAGGGGGTTTGACTCATGCGCGGCATTGAAAAAGACCGCCCAGGTCAGACAGGCGGCCCGTGAGTTTTTCAGCGGATCAGCGCTTTTCACTCTTGCCGTCGTAGCGAGCGGTCCACTCTTTCAAAATGCGCTCGCGTTGTTCGGCGGCATAGTTAAAGTCCAGTTTGACCAAGCGTGCTTCGTAGTCCTTGGGAACATTGGCCAACGGTGCCGCAACACCCGGTTGCGCCGTGATGGCAAAGTTTTTGCCGTACAGCATCATGGCATCCTTGCTGGAAGCCCAGTCCGCCAGCTTCTT
>JANXLW010000241.1 GCA_025354965.1 Betaproteobacteria bacterium | reverse complement strand
GCATCATGCTCTCGACCAACCGTGTTTTCCAGCTTTCTGCGCTGGTGTTTTTTGCCGGCTTCATGCTCAAGATGTATCTGGAAAGCCAATGAGTCATGAACTTGCGGCGTGAAAATACCAGGATGGTGAGCAAGCTGGCGGTGGTTGCGGCCGGCATGTTTGCCTTCGGCTATGCGCTGGTGCCGATCTACAAATCGATTTGTGAGATGACGGGCATCAACATCCTGGCGCTCGGCGACCGCAATATTCCTGGCGCCACGCCCACTTTACCGGCCAATACCCAGGTTGATACCAGTCGCATCATCACGGTTGAGTTCGATGCCAATTCGCGCGGTCCCTGGGAGTTCAAGCCAGCGCAGAGGTCACTGCAAGTTCACCCCGGTGAATTGGCCAGCGTGATGTACGAGTTTCAAAATACACAGAACCGCCCCATGTCGGCGCAGGCCATCCCGAGTTATGCGCCGCAGCAAGCTGGCGCCCATTTCAACAAACTGGAGTGTTTCTGTTTCAAGCAGCACACCTTGGCTCCGGGGGAAAGGAAGTCCTGGCCGGTCGTTTTTGTGATTGACCCCAAGTTGTCCAGGGACGTGAAGACGATCACGTTGTCCTATACTTTTTTCGAAGTGGGTGGCAAGACGCCGGCTGCTCCGCTGGCTGATGCCGGTCGGCGCCTGAGCGCTGGAGCGGGTTCATGAGTTCATCTTTCTGGCGCAGCATCAGAGTGGTGAGCTGGTCATTTTTTGGCATTCGAAAAGGCAGCGAATCGCAGCAGGACACGGCCAGCGTGAACCCCTTTCACATCATTGTGGCGGGTATTGCGGGCGCGGTCTTTTTTGTCATCGGTTTGATAGTGTTGGTGAACTGGGTTGTCGCCAAATAAAGCGCTACCCACAACCCTATAGACAGAAGAAATTTGGAATGAATGGAGCTGAAATGAGTTCAACAACAAATGGCGCAAAGCCGTACTACTTTGTACCCAGTCCGTCGCGCCATCCGGCGATGGCGGCGCTTGGGCTGTTTTTCGTCATCCTCGGCGCAAGTCAGTGGGTCAATGGCTTCGAATGGGGCAAATGGTCGCTGGCGTTCGGCATGGTCTGGTTTTTGGGTGTTCTGTTTCAGTGGTTCAGCCAATCCATTGCCGAGAGCGAGGGTGGCCAATATGGACACAAGGTTGACCTGTCGTTCCGCTGGAGCATGAGTTGGTTCATCTTCTCCGAGGTGATGTTCTTCGGCGCATTTTTCACCGCCTTGTGGTGGGCCCGTGGCCATTCGATACCGGCCCTGGGCAATCTGGAAAACGCCTTGCTGTGGCCTGATTTCAAGGCTGTCTGGCCCAGTCTGGCGGCTGGCGCGACCGGCTCGCCGGCCGGAACGGTAGAGCCATTCACCACCATGACACCGTTTTGGCTGCCCACCATCAACACCGCATTGTTGCTGAGTTCCGGTGTCACGATCACCATTGCACACCACGCCCTGATTGCCGGACAGCGCGCCAAGACGGTTGCCTTTATGTGGCTGACGGTATTGCTGGGGATTACTTTCCTGCTGGTGCAGGGCTACGAGTACTACCATGCTTACCATGAACTCAATTTGAAGCTGTCGTCGGGTGTCTACGGTTCAACCTTTTTCATGCTGACCGGTTTTCACGGCTTCCACGTGTTCATCGGCATGCTGATGCTGCTGTTTATCACCTTGCGTCTGCAAAAAGGTCACTTCACCGCTGAGCGACATTTTGGCTTTGAAGGTGCGGCCTGGTACTGGCACTTTGTTGACGTGGTGTGGCTCGGACTGTACACCCTGGTTTATTGGTTGTAGAGAGCTGCACTGAACAACAAAAGGCACCGCATGCGGTGCCTTTTGTGTGTTGGTCAAAGTTTTATTTACTGCCC
>JANXLW010000210.1 GCA_025354965.1 Betaproteobacteria bacterium | reverse complement strand
CGTGCGCAAGGGTCGCCGGCTCAAGGCCGTGATTCCCGGCGGTTCGTCGTCACCAGTTTTGCCGGCCGACATCATGATGGATTGCACCATGGACTACGATTCGATCGCCAAGGCCGGCTCGATGCTGGGCTCTGGCGCCTTGATTGTGATGGACGACAGCCGTTGCATGGTCAAGAGCCTGCAGCGTCTGAGCTATTTCTACATGCATGAATCGTGCGGCCAGTGCACCCCGTGCCGTGAAGGAACCGGTTGGATGTGGCGCATGGTTGACCGAATTGAAAATGGGCACGGGCGACCCGCTGACGTCGATTTATTGAATTCAGTGTCCGACGACATTCAGGGTCGAACTATTTGCGCATTAGGTGACGCTGCCGCCATGCCGGTGCGGGCCATGATCAGACACTTCCGACATGAATTTGAATATCACGTAGAGCACAAGACCTGCATGGTCCCGGCCTACGCCTGAGCGAGCAGCCTAAGATGATTGAAATCGAACTCGACGGCAAGAAGTTAGACATTCTTGAAGGCAGCACGATCATGCATGCCGCTGAAAAGGCGGGTACTTATATCCCGCATTTTTGCTATCACAAAAAGCTCAGCCTTGCGGCAAGTTGTCGTATGTGCCTGGTGGACGTGGAGAAAATGCCCAAGCCGATGCCGGCCTGTGCCACGCCGGTAGCGCCCGGCATGGTTGTTCGAACCAAGAGTGACAAGGCGATCAAGGCGCAGCGGTCGGTCATGGAGTTTCTGCTGATCAATCACCCGCTGGACTGCCCCATTTGCGACCAGGGCGGCGAGTGTCAATTGCAGGATTTGGCAGTTGGTTACGGCGCTTCCGCTTCGCGTTACGAGGAAGAAAAGCGGGTTGTAACGGTGAAGGACGTCGGTCCCCTGATTTCGATGCAGGAGATGAGCCGGTGCATTCACTGCACACGTTGCGTACGTTTCGGTCAGGAGGTTGCGGGCGTGATGGAACTGGGCATGTCGCATCGAGGTGAGCATGCTGAGATCGAGACCTTTATTGGCCAAACGATTGATTCGGAACTGTCCGGTAACATGATCGATATCTGCCCGGTCGGTGCCCTGACCAGCAAGCCATTCCGATACAGTGCCCGGACCTGGGAGTTATCGAGGCGAAAGTCAATCAGCCCGCACGACTCGACTGGTGCCAACTTGATTGTGCAGGTCAAGAACAACAAGGTCATGCGTGTGGTGCCGTTGGAAAACGAGGCTGTCAACGAATGCTGGATTGCCGACCGCGACCGTTTCTCCTATGAGGCATTGAACAGCGAGGAACGTCTTACATCGCCGATGCTTAAACAAGGCGGTGTGTGGAAGTCGGTCGATTGGCAAATTGCATTGGAGTACGTGGCCAATGGTTTGAAGCAGATCAAATCTGACCATGGGGCCGCCAGCATTGGGGCACTGGTCAGCCCACACTGCACACTCGAAGAACTGAGTCTTGCCAGTGCATTGATGCGCGGTTTGGGCAGTACCAACATCGATTACAGGTTGCGCAATGCCGATTTCCCGGTAACCGAAGGTATTCGCCATTTGGGAACTTCCATTGCGTCCCTGTCCGAACTGCAGTGTGTGCTAATTGTGGGTTCCAGTTTGCGCAAGGACCATCCCTTGTTTGCTCAGAGAATCAGGCAGGCTGTCCGTCACGGGTGTTCGGTGAATGCCATTCAATCAGTCGCAGAAGATTGGGCCATGCCGGTAGCCAACACCATGTTACGTTCCAGCAGTGACTGGGTGCAGGCGCTGGCCGACGTTGCTGCTGCGGTGGCGGCCGACAAAGGTGTTTCGCCGCCAGCGCAAGGTGTGGCCAGCGAGGCAGCCAAAACCATGGCGCAGTCCTTGTTGAGCGGTGAGCGCAAAGCTATTTTGCTGGGCAATGCAGCAGCGCATCACGCCAGAGCTTCCAGTCTGTTGGCGCTCGCCAACTGGATTGGCGCGCAAACCGGTGCCACGGTAGGCTATCTGACAGAAGCGGCCAACACAGTGGGTGCACAGTTGGCAGGTGCGCTGCCAGGCGTCGATGGCATGAACGCCCGGCAGATGCTGGGTGGGTCTCTCAAAGCAGTTGTGCTCCTGAATTGTGAACCTGAATTTGATTCGGCAGCCGGCAAGTCGAGCGTGACCGGATTGGCTAAAGCTGAAATGGTTGTCACATTGAGCCCTTTCAAATCGAATATGGCGTTCAGCGATGTTTTGCTGCCGATTGCTCCTTTTACAGAGACTTCTGGTACCTTTGTCAACGCTGAGGGGCGCGTTCAAAGTTTTCATGCCGTCGTCAAGCCGCTGGGTGAAACCCGACCGGCGTGGAAAGTCCTGCGCGTGCTGGCCAATTTACTGAATTTGCCGGGTTTTGCATTCGATTCATCGCAGGACGTGTTTGATCAGGTGTCCGGTCTGACTTCGACCGACAAGTTGCAGGTATCTGCAGAGTCGTTGAGCAATGCGACGCAAGCTCGCATTGATTTCACGCCCGCAACTGAGGCGCCAGTGGTGGCAAGTATTTACGCATTGGACAGCATCGTTCGCCGTGCTACCAGCTTGCAGTTGACAGCAGATGCGCGACATGCCGCGGCGGCGCAGGAGGTTGCAGCGTGATTGATACCATCTTCGCCTTGGGTCAAGGTCTTCTCGATGCACCATGGTGGTCTGGCATGGCGTGGCCGGTGCTTTGGGCACTGGTCAAGATTGTTCTGGTCCTCATGTTGGTGATGGGCGCAGTAACCTACACCACGCTATATGAGCGAAAGTTACTGGGCTGGGCGCAAATTCGCCTGGGACCGAATCGTGTCGGACCCTGGGGCCTGCTGCAACCGATCGCCGACGCGCTGAAGCTGATGACCAAGGAGGTTCTCCGACCTGCTGCGGCGGAAAAGTTCCTGTTTTATCTCGGTCCTGTGATGACTGTCATGCCGGCCATGGCGGCCTGGGTTGTTGTTCCGTTTGGTCCGGAGATCGCTCTGGCCAACCTCAACGCCGGCTTGTTGTTTCTGATGGCCATCACCTCGATGGAGGTGTACGGAGTGATCATCTCCGGTTGGTCGTCCAATTCCAAGTACCCGTTTTTGGGAGCCCTGCGGGCCTCGGCCCAAATGGTGAGCTATGAGATTGCAATGGGTTTTTGCCTGGTGGTGGTCCTGATGGTGTCGGCCAGTTTGAACCTGACCGACGTTGTCACCGGGCAGGGCAGAGGTCAGTTCGCACAGATGGGACTTAACTTCCTGTCATGGAACTGGTTGCCCCTGCTGCCTATATTTGTTGTCTATTTCATTTCCGGATTGGCCGAAACCAATCGTCTCCCGTTTGACGTGGTGGAGGGCGAGTCGGAAATCGTCGCTGGTCACATGGTCGAGTACTCCGGCATGTCCTGGGCCATGTTCCAGATGGCTGAATACGCCAACATTTGGTTGGTGTCGGTGTTGGCGACGATCATGTTCCTCGGCGGCTGGTTGTCGCCTATCGACAGTGTCTTGTTCAATTGGATTCCGGGCTGGATCTGGCTTGGCCTCAAGTCCTTTGCGGTGGTCACCGTGTTCATTTGGGTGCGAGTTACTTTTCCACGGTTTCGCTATGACCAGATCATGCGTTTGGGATGGAAGATTTTCATACCCGTCACCCTTGTATGGCTGGTTGTGGTGGGGGTGTGGATGCAGACCCCTTGGAATATTTGGAAGTAATTCGAGTTGTCTATGTCTACCCCAACTTCAAGTGCTGTTGCTGCAACCGGCCAAGGTTCCTTTTCGCTGAAGGATTTCTTGTCGAGTTTCATGCTGACCGAGTTTTTCAAAGGCATGATGCTGACCGGCAAATATGCGTTCAGCGGCAAAATTACGCTTGAGTACCCAGAAGAAAAAACCCCTTTGTCACCAAGATTTCGGGGACTGCATGCGCTGCGTCGCTACGAGAACGGTGAAGAGCGTTGCATCGCCTGCAAGTTATGCGAGGCCGTGTGTCCGGCGATGGCGATCACCATCGAGTCCGAAGTGCGAGCCGATGGCTCCCGACGCACGACGCGCTACGACATCGATCTGAACAAATGCATCTTTTGTGGCTTCTGCGAGGAGAGTTGTCCGGTCGACTCGATTGTGGAAACGTCCATTCTGGAGTACCACGGTGAAGCCCCTGGCGATCTGTATTTCACCAAAAGCATGCTGCTGGCGGTGGGCGACCGATACGAGGCGCAGATCGCGGCGGCCAGAGCGGCCGACGCCAAATACCGCTAGCGATCACGTGATCCGATCCAACCCCAAGACCACTGAAAAAAAGTAACGATACATGGACGTCAAGACAGGTCTCTTTTATTTCTTCTCGATCGTGCTGTTATTTGCGGCATTCAGGGTGATCACTGCGCGCAATCCGGTGTATGCCGTTTTGTATCTGGTGCTGGCCTTCTTTCAGGCGGCCGCTATCTGGATTTTGCTCAGAGCAGAGTTTCTGGCGATCGTTTTGGTGCTGGTCTATGTCGGGGCTGTGATGGTGCTGTTCCTGTTTGTCGTGATGATGCTCGACATCAATCTGGATGGCGCCCGGACTGGTTTCTGGAAGCATTTTCCACTGGCGGCGGTGGTCGGTGTGCTGATCGCACTGGAGATGGCCGCTGTATTGATCGGTGGCTTTCGGGTTAGCGAGGAACCGCATGCGCCAGCACTACTGGGCCAGGCCGCCACGCAGATATCCAATACCCGCGAATTGGGCAAGGTTCTTTATACCCAATATCTCTACCCACTTGAAATCGCAGCTGCGATTCTGCTGGTTGCCATGATTGCGGCTATCGCGTTGACACTGCGACAACGCAAAGACAGCAAGTACTTGAACCCATCTGAACAGATTCGGGTGAAGTCAAAAGACCGGATGACGGTGCTCAAAATGGCGGCCACAAAAATCACGAAGGTCGATGACGCAGCTACCGTGAATACTGCGGAGAACAAATCATGAGTTTGACTCTTGG
>JANXLW010000166.1 GCA_025354965.1 Betaproteobacteria bacterium | reverse complement strand
CAGTGCTGCATTTGCTCTCGGTTGAACTTCTTGCTCGTCATAACTTTCGGTCTCCTTGGAAAGCTCCAAGACTGCCGCGTTATCGATCAGCTTTCAAGATGGGTTCGCCGCGCGCTTACACCACAATGGCCGTCAGGCTGTGCTGGATCGCCTTTGTGAAGTGCTGATGATTCGGCTGTTGCGCCACAGCATTGATCAGGGTTTGACGCAAGGCGGTACCTTGGCAGGTCTGGCCGATGCCCGATTGGCCAAAACCATTACCGCCATACATGACGACCCGGCGAAGGAGCGTGATTTATCCAGCATGGCTGCACTGGCGGGCATGTCGCGGGCGCGCTTTGCCGTACGATTCCGTGAGGTCACGGGGGAAACTCCGGCGGACTATCTGGCTTCCTGGCGCGTGATGACGGCGCAAGGCTTGCTAAAAAAAGGGCGGCAACTCAAGCATGTAGCAAGCGACGTAGGCTACGGCAGCGCCAGTGCCTTGACCCGCGCTTTTGTGCGCAAGCTGGGGTGCTCGCCAACTGAATGGCTCAAAGGTCAGGAGGAAACCATACCCACAATGTCTGCATGAGACGTTCGGTTCATAAAACGAGACGTAGGGTTCATATCACATCAATGCGCCTGTAATCATTGCGCACAGAGCTTCGACTACCTTGAAGAAGCGTCAAACGCACGTTTGATGTCAAGCCTGGCCGTTAATTCGGCCGCAATTCTATTCAAGGAACCCCTCATGTTTACAGGAAAAACAGCGCTCGTCTCTGGTTCAACCAGCGGCATTGATCTCGGCATTGCCGAACAATTTTCCCGAAATGGGGCCAACATCGTGCTCAACGGCATGGGTGATTCAAGAACTCATCGCGCCGTGTAGGCTTGCGGAAGTTCTCGAACGTGTGATCGGCCCCATGGCAAGGGTCTGTTGCTTCATCTGAACGTAACGCTTCATGCCCACTGGGCGTGGACCTTAATCATCAAATCCCTAAGCGTTGGGCACTTCCACCACCTTAACACCACGCCAAAACGCTACGTAACCCGCGATGTTTGCTGCTGCCGACTTAGGAGTAGGGTAGTACCAGGCGGCATCCTTGTTCACCTGGCCATCAACAACTACGTTGTAGTAGCTGGCCTCGCCTTTCCATGGGCAGTTCGTGTGAGTTTGACTAGGCAGGAAATACTGCATGTCCAGACAGGACGGCGGAAAGTAGCGGTTACCCTCAACGGTTTCATATGTCTCGGTTTTGGCAATCACGGTGTTTTGCCAGATAGCTTGGATCATGTGAATCTCCAGGTTCGTTGTCCTGGCTACTTCCGACACAGGCGCCGTCAGCAGTACACATTAGTCTGTGAGGCAGACCAAATTCTTACAGACGTTCGCCTTTGAGCGATGTCGTAGGACAACCCCGCACAAAGCCGCAGACACGCCAGATTACCGCCAACTCCATCTGCAATATCCTCATGACAATGACACCTAAAGCAATTGGTGAAATTGCTGCAATCAGAAGAATTGAGCCAGTGGGTGAGCTGTTGGTTTTTGTGTATCCATATATTTCAAGCACCCGCACCACGATGTAACGACGAGATCAGTGGACAGGCCACTTCACCGGTAGTGAGACAACATTGCTGAACCAGATTGGTCAGCGCAAACTCCATACGTGTTAGGCCGGTCAGCTTCTGCCGCACACTCTTTAGCTTGAGTTCTGCCAGCGTGCGCGCCTTACTGCATTGAGTGCCGTCTTGCAGCTGCAGCAATTCACCAATTTCATCAAGACTGAACCCAAGTTGTTGCGCGGACTTCACGAACTTTACCCGCGCCACATCACTGACACTGTATCGACGAATGCTACCCAATGGTTTGGCTGGTTCAGGCAGCAATCCTTTGCGTTGGTAGAAGCGAATGGTCTCAACGTTGACCCCAGCTGAGTGAGCAAAAACGCCAATAGTGAAACTGTTTCTGGGGCTTTCCAATTTACTCTTCATATTGTGCTTGACTCCGTACTTGACTACAGACTTATCTTACGCTGACCACCAACTCCAACGGATCCATATAAGACACGTCATGACACTGATATCACGTATTGCCGACAAGGCCGGCACATTAGGTAGCATCGTTTCAGCCTTTAGCTGTGCCGCCTGTTTTCCGGCTATCGCCAGCATTGGTGCGGCCCTTGGCCTTGGCTTTTTGCAAGAATACGAAGGCCTGTTTATCAGCCGTCTGATGCCGCTATTTGCCGCCGTCGCCTTGGTGGCCAACACGCTGGGCTGGATGAGCCACCGGCAATGGCACCGTAGCGTGATAGGCATGATCGGACCCACGTTGGTGTTGGGGGCCCTTGGCTGGCTGGGTGAAGGCTGGCCAACCGGAACGCTGTATGCGGGCCTGGGTCTGATGCTGGCGGTCTCTGTATGGGATTTGTTGTGGCCGACCAACCTCCGCTGTGACCCGGATGGCTGCGATCTGCCAGCAGCACGCACCTGAAGCCGTTGGAGCAGAGGACATAGCCATGACAAAAAACCCGTGCACACACTGCACCGAGCCATCTGGTTCCAGTTTAAGTCAGACTCCAGCAGACGACAGATTGCACATTGCGATCATTGGCAGCGGTGGCGCGGCTATGGCCGCGGCGCTTAAAGCGGTAGAACGCGGCGCCCGGGTCACGCTGATTGAACGTGGCATCATCGGCGGCACTTGCGTCAACATCGGTTGTGTGCCGTCCAAGATTTTCATTCGCGCAGCGCATATCGCGCATCTTCGCAAACGCAGCCCGTTTGATGACGGTATCAGCGTCTCCAAACCGCATATTGATCGCTCTGCCCTATTGGTTCAGCAGCAATTGCGAGTCGATGAGCTTCGCCACGCGAAATACGAGAGCATCCTGCAGGGTAATGCAGCCATTACGGTATTACTTGGCAGCGCACGCTTTAATGACAGCGGTAGTTTGACCGTGTGCTTGAACGATGGAGATGAGCGCGAGGTGGTGTTTGACCGCTGCTTGATTGCCACCGGCGCCAGTGCTGCCTTGCCGCCGATTACGGGTCTGAAGGAAACGCCGTTCTGGACTTCCACTGAAGCATTGGTAAGCGAAACGATTCCGCCCCGGCTGGCAGTAATCGGTTCGTCAGCAGTGGCGTTGGAGCTTGCCCAAGCCTATGCCCGCCTAGGCAGCAAGGTAACCGTTCTGGCTCGCAACACGCTGTTTTACCGTGACGACCCTGCCATAGGCCAGGCGATATCCGCCGCCTTTCGTTCCGAGGGCGTCACAATGCTGGAACATACGCAATCCATCCAGGTGCAATATGCCCACGATGAATTCGTGCTCACCACGGCAAGCGGCGAATTACGTGCCGACAAACTGTTGGTTGCCACGGGGCGGGCACACAACACGGCAGGGCTGAATTTACCTGCCGCTGGCATCAGCACCAACGCGCAGGGGGCGATTGAAATCAATCAGGCCATGCGTACCAATGTGCCGAACATCTTCGCAGCGGGAGACTGTACCAACCAACCGCAGTATGTCTATGTGGCCGCCGCTGCGGGCACACGTGCAGCGATCAACATGACCAGCGGCAATGCCAAACTCGATCTGACGACCATGCCCGCCGTTGTATTCACCGAGCCGCAAGTCGCGACCGTGGGCTTGAACGAGGCGCAGGCGCAGCTTGCCGGCCTGCACGTCGAATGCCAAACCCTGTCGCTGGACAGAGTGCCGCGTGCCCTGGTCAATTTTGAGACGCAAGGCTTCATCAAATTGGTGGCTGAACTTGGTACGGGTCGGTTGCTGGGTGCGCAAGCCGTGGCAGCTGAAGCGGGTGAGCTGATCCAAAGCGCAGCCCTAGCGATTCCGCTTCGCGCTTGGTGTCGCGAGTGATGTAGAGCCGCTTTTCCATCGACACAGCAAGCCCGCGCATGGCCATTGGCAGAATAAAACGCAAATGCAAATTGGCACTG
>JANXLW010000165.1 GCA_025354965.1 Betaproteobacteria bacterium | reverse complement strand
CCGTGGCCGTCAGTTCCGACGCCATCTCGGAGACCCAGGACGAGATGGTTATTTCCGGCGAGCGAAACCTGCTGGCGGTCACTGATTTTTCCAACGACATGGGTCACTTGCGGCGTGCCTTTGAACTGTTCGAGCAAAAGGCCCAGCTCATGCGTTTGCTCGATGTGGCAGGTCAGGCCGAAGGCGTGCGCATTTTTATTGGCGGCGAAAGCCAGGTGGTGCCGTTCCAGGACCTGTCCATCGTCAGTGCGCCGTATGAGGTCGACGGCCAGGTGGTTGGTACCCTGGGTGTCATCGGCCCGACGCGCATGGCCTACGACCGCATGATCCAGATTGTCGACATCACGTCCAAACTGGTCAGCAACGCCCTGAGCCACCACAAGTAGGCCACTACAATCCACGTTCGGTTGGGACGTTAGCTCAGTTGGTTAGAGCAGAGGACTCATAATCCTTTGGTCGTAGGTTCAAGTCCTACACGTCCCACCATTTGTTCGCTTGGGCAGCAAGGAGTCTGGTCACACCGGGCACACTTTGCGGCGGTCCAGCCATTACCAAGCGGGCTGCCTGTCTGACATCTCTAGCCAAGGTGATACGTCCCGGTACCCAGCAAGCCGATCAGTCCTATCACGATCAGATAGATCGCCACGATGAAGTTCAGGAGCTTGGGCATCACCAGTATGAGAATCCCCGCCACCAGCGAGATCAGGGGCGTCAGGGTGAGGTGCAGGTTCATAGAATCTCCAATGCCATTGAGCGGAAAAAGTACGCGCGTTTGCATGATGCGCCGGCGCCTCATCGCGGGTCTGTGCGCCGCCGTACGCAAACTCAGCCCCGTTCAGGCCCAGATCACGGGACTGTTGATGGCGTACCAGTCTGCCACTCTGGCGTCCACGGTTGATTCAATCCGGCTGCGCCGAATTTTCATGGTGGGCGTAAGGCAGCCGTTCTCGATCGTCCAGGGCTCTGGTGACACCACGATCATGCGCAATTTTTCGTAGTTCGCCAGGTCTTTATTCACATCGATTAACAACTGGCTGAGCTCAATTTCCACTTTTGCACGAACAGCCGCATCGCCTTGCTGTGGACGAAGATCTTCCGCCAGCACCACCATGGCATAAGCGGCCGGCTGACCGACACCCGAAATCAGGCTCATTTCCACCAGCGGACAGGCATTGATGCGGTTCTCTATCGGTGCCGGCGCGACGTATTTTCCTTTGGAGGTCTTGAACAACTCCTTGACCCGGCCTGTCAGTCTGAGCAGCCCATCTTCATTGCGCACTCCCATGTCACCGGTTCGAAAAAAGCCGTCGGGCATGAAGCTCAGGGCATCCAGGTCCGGGCGCTGGTAGTAACCCACAAATTGCCCGGGCGATTTGATCAGGATTTCGCCCTCTTCGCCGATGCGCACTTCAACCCCGGGCAAGGGTATGCCAACACAACCTGGCGCATTGAAGCGGGATGTCGAAGTGTGGGAGCAAGCAAAATCTTCCGACATCGCATAGCCCTCCATCAGGTTCAAACCCAACCGGCGGTACCAGGTGATCAGCTCTGCCGGGATGGGCGCCGAGCCGCTGCCAGCGAGAACAACTTTGTCCAGGCCCAGGCCCTTGAGCACCTTGCGTCCCACCATGCGGCCGAGAATCGGAATGCCGAGCAGGCGATCGAGTTTACTGGGTGGTATCCTGGAGAACACGCCTTGCTGGAATTTGAGCCACAAACGCGGCACCGAAAGGAACGTGGTCGGACGAGCACGGTTGAGATCCTGCAAAAAGGTGTCCAGCGACTCGGCAAAATAGACATGGGTTCGACCACCGATGAAGGAGATGCATTCAACCCAGGCGCGCTCGAAGATATGCGCCAGTGGCAGGTAGGACAAAGTCCGGAGTGGCGTGCCTTCACCGATGGTTGCTGTGACGTATTTTGATAACACCAGGCTTGCCTGCGTGACCCGTTCAAAGCTGTGCATGACGCCTTTGGGTTGTCCGGTGGAACCCGAGGTGTAGCAAAGCATGGCCAGGTCGGTCGGCGCGCGTTGCGGGCGTCCGGACAAGGGCAAGATGCGTTCGACAATGGCATCCCAGCTATCAAAACTGGTCTTGGGTGCCAGCGGAAATGCGATGCACGCCAGGCCATCGGGAACGCCTGACGCCTGCTGCTCCCAGGTATCGAGTTTGCCGACAAACAGCAGGCTCGCCGCGCTGTGTTCCAGCTGAAAACGCACCGTTTGCGCTGTTTCCGTTGGAAAAATCGCAAGCGTGGTGCCGCCGGCCATCCAGATCGCCAGCTCGGCCATGAAGAAATGCGCGCAGTTTTTGGACAGCAGGGCGATGCGCGCGCCGGGCTCCAGGCCCTGGGCCTTGAGATGTGCCGCCATGCGACGAGACTGGTCCAGTACCTGGCGCCAGGTGTAGTCAACGGTGGCCCCGGCACCAACCGGCTGGGTCAGGTAGATCTGGTCGGGGTGCTGGGCCTCATGGTCATACACATAGTCCAATATCAGTTGGGTAGTTGACATGTCTGGTGCCCCAAATTTGGTTGTTCAGCGTAGCACAACATGACTTCTTGCGACACCGGTAAAGCCCGGCTGTGACGTTGGAATCCTCCGACAAAAGGGCGCGCTGGCGAGGCATGGCGTAGGAGCGAATTTGCAGGCACACTTCAGCCCTGTTTATGTACCGCCTCAAGACCTATATTGTTGAAGACAGTCCGCGCATTCGCGAGACGCCGATTAGGCGTCAGCGGTTGACGATCTTGCGGTCCGGCTGAGCTGATGCCAGCACCGTCAATCAAGGGCTTATTTTCTTGACCCAGGCAACGTATTGGTCCATCCAGTC
>JANXLW010000123.1 GCA_025354965.1 Betaproteobacteria bacterium | reverse complement strand
CGAAGAATTGGTAGCAGGCCGCAGCCTGTGGAGCGATGCGCGGTTGCGCTTCATGCGCAACAAGGCGGCCCTGGTCAGTCTGTGCCTGCTGCTGTCGATCACACTGGCTTGCATCGCCGGACCCTGGTTGCTGCCACACGCCTTTGACAGCGCCGATTGGGACGCCATGAGCGCCGCGCCAAGCTGGAAGAATGCGCACTTCTGGGGTACCGATGACGCCGGGCGGGATCTGCTGGTGCGCTGCCTGGTTGGCGGGCGCATCTCACTCACGGTCGGTCTGCTGGCAACGCTGGCTTCGGTCTCGCTTGGAATCGTCTGGGGCGCAACGGCTGGCTTCATTGGCGGCAAGGTTGACGCGCTGATGATGCGCATCGTTGACATGATGTATGCCATCCCCTACCTGCTGATTGCGATCCTGCTGGTCACGATTCTGGGGCGTGAGTTCTACCTTGTGGTGCTGACGATCACGGTCTTTTCCTGGATGGACATGGCGCGCGTGGTGCGCGGCCAGACACTGTCCTTGCGCTCAATGGAATACGTGGAGGCCGCGCGCGCCATGGGGGTCTCAACCACGCGCATCATCTTTCGCCACATCGTTCCCAATCTGCTGGGCGTGGTCGTGATCTACACCACCGTCACCGTGCCCGGTGTGATCCTGACCGAGTCCGTTTTGTCGTTCCTCGGCCTTGGCATTCAGGAGCCGATGACGAGTTGGGGCGTGCTGATTCAGGACGGCGCCAAGGCGATGGAGGTCACACCGTGGATTCTCCTGTTTCCGGCCGGTCTGCTCTCGGTCACGCTCTACTGCTTCAACTTCATCGGCGACGGTCTGCGCGACGCGCTCGACCCGAAGGAACGCTGACACCATGGCCCTGCTTGAAGTCACAAACCTGAGCGTGCAGTTCGAAACACCGGACGGCCCGGTCACCGCTGTCAACGGCCTGAGCTTCGAACTGGAGCGCGGGCAGACCGTTGGCATCGTCGGCGAAAGCGGATCCGGCAAGAGCCAGACCGTGCTCGCAATGATGGGATTGCTGGCCAGCAATGGCCACGCCAGCGGATCGGCACGCTTCGACGGCCATGACCTGCTTAGCTTGCAGCCAAAGGAATTGAACAGCATTCGCGGCAACCGCGTCGCCATGATCTTCCAGGACCCGATGACCTCGCTCAATCCCTATCTCACGGTGGAACGCCAGATGACCGAGGTGTTGGAGTTGCATAAAGGCATGACACGCGCTCAGGCGCGCTTGCGCGCGGTGCAGGCGCTTGACGCCGTCAAGATCCCGGAAGCGGCGCGCCGTCTGGGTATGTACCCGCACGAGTTTTCGGGCGGCATGCGCCAGCGCGTCATGATCGCGATGGCCTTGCTGTGCGAACCCGAGGTATTGATCGCAGACGAACCAACGACGGCGCTCGATGTCACGGTGCAGGCACAGATCATCGCCTTGCTGCGCGAGTTGCAGCGCGAGCACGGTACTGCCATCGTGATGATCACACACGACCTCGGCGTGGTCGCCGGTCTGTGCAACCAGGTCATGGTGCTGTACGGCGGGCGCGTGATGGAACAGGGCAGCGCCGAATCGATCTTCTACCAGCCGACCCATCCTTACACCATCGGACTGTTGGGTGCGCTGCCGCGCATCGGGCAGGACGGCCACACGCTGCAGGCGATCCCCGGCGCACCTCCGAACATGGCGCACCTGCCGCCAGGCTGCCCGTTCAGCGAACGCTGCCGCTGGGCCGAGCCGCGCTGCACAGGCGAACGCCCGGCGCTGAGTTCAGCGCCAGAGCAGACCGGTGTGCTGCGCGCCTGCCACCGGAGTCCGGAGCAGATCGCACTCCTGGTCGAGGGCAAGAATCCATGACAGCGCGCACACCCCTGCTCTCGGTACGCGACCTGAAGGTCCACTTCAAACTGGCCAGTGATTCACCCTTGCCCTGGGCGGCACCGCGCGTGCTCAAGGCGGTGGACGGCCTGTCCTTCGATATCTTCGCTGGCGAAACGCTGGGCATCGTCGGCGAATCAGGCTGCGGCAAATCGACACTGGCGCGCGCCGTGCTGAACCTGATCCCGGCCACCGCCGGCAACATTGTGTGGCAGGGTCAGCAAATGCACGGCGCCAGCGCCAGCGTCTGGCAAGGGCTGCGCAAAAGCGTACAGATGATTTTTCAGGATCCGCTGGCCTCGCTTGATCCGCGCATGACGATCGGCCAGATCATTGCCGAGCCACTGCACACACACCTGCCGCAATTGCCGCAAGCCGAGGTCATGAAGAAGGTGCGCGCCATGATGGCAAAGGTAGGCCTGACCGAGCAACAAATCAACCGTTACCCACACGAATTTTCGGGCGGCCAGTGCCAGCGCATCGGCATCGCGCGCGCCTTGGTGCTGGAGCCCAAACTGGTGATCTGCGACGAACCGGTCTCGGCACTCGATGTCTCGATTCAAGCGCAAATCATCAACCTGCTGATGGAACTGCAAGCCCAGATGGGCCTGGCGCTGGTCTTCATTGCCCATGATTTGGCAGTGGTACGCCACATCAGCCAGCGCGTCATGGTGATGTACCTGGGCCGCACCATGGAGCTCGCCAGCAAACAGGCCATTTACCAAAACCCCAGCCACCCTTACACACAGGCCTTGCTCAGTGCCATTCCCCTGCCTGACCCGAAACGGGAACGCAACAAAATACTGCAACTGCTGCAAGGCGATCTGCCATCCCCGATCAACCCGCCCTCGGGCTGTATCTTTCGAACCCGTTGCCCCAAAGCCATTGCACACTGTGCTGAGCAAAGACCCGAGCTACGTTCGCTGACCGTCGACACGCAAGTTGCCTGCGACCTGGCCTGACATCGCTGACAAACCGCGCTTGCCGGCCCCTATTTTTTCAGCGCCTGCTCAACACCCCGGTTCGCAAGCGCATCGGCCTGCTCATTGCCCGGGTCCCCGTTATGGCCCTTGACCCAGTGCCATTCAATTTTGTGCCCCCCAGTGCTCACCAAGTGATCCAGGCGCTGCCACAGATCGACATTTTTCACCGGTTGCTTGGCTGCTGTTTTCCAACCCCTGGCTTTCCAGCCGGCCAGCCACTCCGTCATGCCCTTGAGCACATACTGGCTGTCCACGTGCAGCGTCACGTGACAGGGACGCTTCAGGGCCGACAGCGCCTCGATTACCGCCGTCATTTCCATGCGGTTATTGGTGGTGCCCAGCTCGCCACCAAATAACTCTTTTTGCGAGTCGTTTGACTTGAGTAGCGCACCCCAACCGCCCGGCCCTGGATTGCCTTTGCAGGCACCATCGGTGTAAATTTCTATCGCGTTCAATCCGGATTCCTGTTGGTCATTTCATTCAGGCCTCTGGGCCCGGCCAATGTGGTGCTGTTGGCGACTGAAACAGGCGCTGTTGCCAGTGCTCTGGGCGCCTTCCAGGCCGGGCTTAACAGTGTCATGCCGCGCACCCGCTTGACCGCCACCAGAAAATAGACTGCGCCCAGAATCGGCCACCAGCGGTCTCCCGCCCAATCCATCCAGTTGAAGCGTTGCAACCATTTTTCGCTGGAAAGCGCCGGTTTGTAGCAGCCAAAACGCCCGACCTCGACTTCAAAGCTCAGGAGACGAAGCCAGTCGCGCAAGCGCCGGTAGCCGATAAACTCTTCCTGCGGCAAATACAAGTGCCCAAAACCAAGCCGACGGTAAAGATGCGCACGCCGCTGCCGAAAGCCCCAAAGTGAAGCCGGGTTCAAGCCACAGATCACGACCCGACCCTCGGGTACCAATACTCGCTCAACCTCCCGCAGGGTGGCATGCGGGTCACTCGCCAGTTCCAGCGAATGCGGCAACACCACCAGGTCCAGGCTATTGGCCGGGAACGGCAGGGCAGAAAAATCGGTGACGATGACAGCCCCCGCCACTGGGGCGCTGGTTGCCAGCCAGCGATGCCGCATGCGGTTGGCAGCCAGACCGTCCAACTCAGGCATGCCAAGCTGCAAGGCGTGAAAGCCAAAAATATTTGCCACTGCCTCATTTAACTGGGTACTCTCCCACGCCAGCAGGTAACGCCCGGGTGGCGTCGCAAACCAGTCATGCAAACCTATAATTTGATCGTTCATGAAGTTAATTCCAATACCCGCCTTCGCCGACAATTACTTCTGGATGTTGCATGACGAACAGCAAGCCTTGGTAGTTGATCCCGGTGACGCAAACACTGTACTTGACGCGCTGCAGCGTTGCCACGTACAACTGGGGGCCATTCTAGTCACCCACCATCACGCCGACCACACCGGCGGGGTCGACGCATTGCGGCGCGCCACCGGCGCCAAGGTGTTTGGTCCGGCGAGAGAAGCCATCCCTGAACCTGTGAATCGGCTGATGGACGGCGATCAAATGCAGACGCTTGGACTGACATTCCAGGTGATTGACGTTCCAGGGCACACCGCTGGCCACATTGCCTACTACTGCGCCGACATGGACGGCGCGCCACTTTTATTCTGTGGCGATACGCTCTTTAGCGGCGGTTGCGGCCGCTTGTTTGAAGGTACTCCAGCCCAGATGCTGGCATCGCTGAGCAGACTGGCCAACCTGCCAGATGCAACGCGCGTATGCTGTGCCCATGAATACACCATGAGCAACCTGAAATTTGCCTGTGCTGTCGACCCGGCCAATGAAGCTTTGGCCAGCTACACGTCAGCAGCGCAAACGCTGCGCGAAAACCAGCAACCCACCCTGCCTTCCAGCATTTTGCTGGAACGTCAGATCAATCCCTTTTTGCGAACTCGCCAACCGGCTGTCATCCAGGCAGCGCAAAGCTTCGACCCATCAGCCCAGGACGAGGTGAGCATTTTTGCCGCGCTTCGCCAATGGAAAAATCAGTTCCGATGAAATTTTTTTCTATCCTTTGGCTGACCAGCCTGCTCTGGCTGACAGGCTGTGCAAGCACTGGCATTAGCACCGCCGCAGATCCTCAATCGATCCCCATGGTGTCGACACCGGCCAGCGCAGCAGCCGACACACCTGACGTCGCTGCGTATCAGCCCGTCATCCCCGGTGGTGCCCTGTTGCCGATCACTACCGAACTTGCCGCCTCACTGGGCGTGACCTCCCTGGCACCGCCAGCCGATTTGTGGGAACGCATCCGGCGCGGCTTTGCCATGCCCGACCTGGAGAGTCAACTGGTGCGGGATCGTGAGCAGTGGTACAGCACCCGGCCCGACTACATTCTTCGCATGACCGAGCGCTCCCGCAAATACCTGTTTCACATCGTCGAGGAACTGGAACGCCGCAACATGCCGACCGAGCTGGCCTTGCTGCCGTTTATCGAGAGCGCCTTCAACCCGCAGGCGGTATCCAGAGCCAAGGCTGCCGGTATGTGGCAATTCATGCCGGCCACCGGCAAACATTTTGAACTCAAGCAAAACGCTTTTCGTGATGACCGGCGCGACGTGCTGGCGTCAACCCGTGCTGCGCTTGACTACTTGCAAAAGCTCTACGGCATGTTTGGCGACTGGCAACTGGCGCTGGCCGCCTACAACTGGGGTGAAGGCAGTGTCGGGCGTGCCATCGCAAAGAACCAGCGTGCTGGTCTGGGCACCAGCTACAGCGACCTCAGCATGCCGATGGAAACCCGTTTTTACGTGCCCAAGCTGCAAGCCATGAAGAACATTGTGGCCAACCCGCAAGCCTTCAATTCAAGCCTGCCGCATATTGAAAACCATCCCTTCTTTCAGACCGTGGACATCCATCGCGATATCGACGTCGCCCTGGCAGCCAAGCTGGCTGAGGTTTCGCTGGAAGACTTTAAGGCCTTGAACCCGTCCGCCAGTCGCCCCGTCATTCTGGCCGCAGGGACGCCGCAAATACTGTTGCCATGGGACAGCGCTGCGGTTTTCCAAAGCAACCTGGAGGCTTATGCGGGTGGGCGGCTGGCCAGCTGGACCGTCTGGTTGGCGCCGGTCACCATGCGCCCGGCAGACGCCGCCAAACGCGTCGGCATGACCGAAAGTGCATTGCGCAGTGTCAATAGCATTCCGCCCCGCGTTGTCATCAAGGCCGGCTCCAGCCTGCTGGTGCCGCGCGCAACACACCTCGAAACCGACGTTGCCGTGCACCTGGCAGAAAACGGTCAGCTCTCGCTGTCCTCAGAAGCAGCTACAAAACGATCAAAGCGCAAGTCCGGCAAAGGGGTGCGTCTAAGCAAAGCCAAGAGCGGCAAAGCGGGTACCCAACACGCCCGGCGCAAAAACACCGTCGCTACCCGACTGGCAAAACAATAAAGACCGAAGTCAGGCGACAAGTCTGGCTATCGTCGCCACTTCGCAAGGTTTTAGAGTTTCTCGGACTCACCCTGACGCGGCTGCCACTTCATCAGGCGGCGCTCCAATTTTGTGACCGCTCCATCGAGCAGCAAGGCACAGGCCGTCAGCACCACAATGCCGGCAAACACGGTGTTGACATCAAATGTTCCTTCGGCCTGCAGGATCAGATAACCCACGCCACGCGCCGAGCCCAAGTACTCGCCGACCACGGCGCCAACAAAGGCCAGTCCAACCGAGGTGTGCAAACTGCTGAACACCCAGGCGGTAGCGCTGGGCAAATAGACTGTGCGCAATAGCTGGCGCTGGTTGGCACCCAACATGCGGGCGTTGGCCAGCACCACCGGACTGACCTCCTGGACGCCCCGGTAGACATTAAAGAAGACGATAAAGAACACCAGGGTCACGGCCAGTGCCACCTTGCTCCAGATCCCGAGACCAAACCAAAGGGCAAAAATGGGTGCCAAAATGACGCGCGGCATGGAATTGGCTGCCGTGATGTAGGGCTCCAAAATTGAACTGGCCAGTGGCGCCAACGCCAGCCACAAACCACAAATCATGCCCAGCACGGTGCCAATGCCAAACGCCAGCAGTGTCTCGAGCAAGGTGACCCCCAAGTGGCTGTAGATGTCCGCGTGACCGGCCAGGCCATCCGGAAAAAGTGCGCTGGCAGCCAGACCAAAAGGCATGAACCACGACCAGATGCGCCCCAGCACCTGCACTGGTTGACCCAGAAAAAAGGCGATTTGCTGATCACGTGACGCCGCTTGCCAGCCCAGCAAAACCAGCAACATGATGGCTACTTGCCAAACTCGCAGATTGGCATTGGAGGGTTTGAATCGTTGCCACACTCAGGCGGCTTTCTTCAGTTGCTGCGCATAACCCTTGAGGACCTCGTCGCGCAACACACTCCATATCTGCGTGTGCAGCTCGACAAAGCGCGGCTCGGTGCGCACTTCGGCCACATGACGCGGTCGCGGCAAGTGAACCGCAAATTCCCCCAACGGGTGGGTGGCTGGGCCGGCCGACAAAACCACCACGCGGTCACTCATGGCAATGGCTTCATCCAGATCGTGCGTGATGAACAACACGGCCTTCCTTTTGGCGGCCCACAACTCAAGCACCTCGTCTTCCATCAACTGTCGGGTCTGGACATCGAGCGCACTGAAGGGCTCGTCCATCAGGATGATGTCAGGGTCCAGCGCCAACACTTGAGCCAAAGCGGTGCGCTTGCGCATGCCGCCTGAGAGTTGGTGCGGATAGCGTTCACCGAACTCGCTTAGACCGACTCGCTGCAGCCACTCTTGCGCTTGCGTGCGGGCCTGCAGGGCAGGAACACCACGATACTGCAAACCCAGCATGACATTGTCCAGTGCACTACGCCACGGCATCAGGGCGTCCGATTGAAACATGTAGCCGGCGCGGCTGTTGATGCCGGCGAGTGGCTGGCCAAAGACGCGCACTTGACCGCTTGATGGCGCCAATAAACCGGCGCCGATATTGAGCAGGGTTGATTTGCCACAGCCGGTCGGACCGACGACCGACACAAACTCACCCGCCTTGACGCGCAAGGTGGTATCGGCCAATGCGGTGTAGCGCCCCACTGTCGCATCACGCGCCTTGAAAACGCAGGAAACGTCAAGAAATTCCAGCGCAAAATCAGACATGAAAACCTCAGGCTTTGAATCGCTCTTTGGCCTTCTTGGCAAACTCGTTGGTATAGGTTTTGGCAAGCTCGATTTTGTCTGCCTTGATGCTTGTATCGAAACTGGCGAGTGCCCGCACAGCAGTGCGTGGACCTTCATCCGGTATCAATCCGTCGGGAGAAATGGCTTCGCGCACTTTGTTGAACGCGGCCAGATACAAGGCCCGGTCTCCCAGCAGATAGGCCTCGGGAACAGTCTTGATGATGTCACTGGGGCCGGCCGTCTGCAGCCACTTCAGGCTGTGCACGATAGCATTCGTCAGGGCCTGAACAGTATTCGGGTTTTTCTGCATGAACTCCAGCGGCGCGTACAAACAACCCGCTGGCATGGCACCGCCAAATACCGCGACCGTGCCTTTGAGCGTGCGGGTGTCGGCAATGATCCTGATTTCCCCTTTTTGTTCCAGCATGGTCATCACCGGGTCGACATTGCTCATGGCGTCAATCTGGCCGGAACGCAACGCCGTCAAAGCGCTCGCCGCAGTGCCGACACCAATAAAACTGACATCCCCGGCCTGGATGCCGGCGCGCGACAAAATCAGGTTGGCCACCATATTGGTCGAGGAGCCCGGTGCCGAAATACCAATCTTTTTACCCTTGAGATCGGCGACCGTTTTGTAATGCGGCATGGTCTTGGGCGAAACACCCATGGAGATGGCCGGCGCCCGGCCCTGCAGCACAAAGGCCTGGAATTTTTGCCCCTTGGACTGCAGGTTGATGGTGTGCTCATAGGCACCTGAGACGACATCCGCAGAACCGCCGACAACTGCCTGCAAAGCACGCGAGCCACCGGCGAAATCGCTGATTTCAACCTCCAGCCCTTCGGCCTGGAAATAGCCGAGCTGCTCGGCGATGGTCAGCGGCAAATAATAGAAAGCGGCCTTACCCCCTACCGCAATGGAGATCTTTGTTTTCTCCGGCCGCGGCTGAGCCCACAGCAGGGGTGCTGAAATGGCTGCCACCGACAAAACCGCCAGTGAAGAAAAGGTTCGCCGATTGACCCCGATGGTGATCATTTTGATTCCTCTATCATCTTTGGACCCGCGCAGGTTTCAGGATAGCGGGCTGTGCGTCACCGCGCATCGGGAACATCCCGAGGGGGTTTGTACTTAGGCTGACCAGTTACTAGCGTCGGTCTACCAGTGCATGCGCAATGGTGCCCAGATCGACATACTCCAGTTCGCTGCCAACCGGCACGCCGCGCGCCAGTCGGGTCAGGCGCAAACCTTTGCCCTTCAAACCCTCACTGATGACGTGGGCTGTGGCCTCGCCTTCGGCCGTGAAGTTGGTTGCCAGAATCACTTCTTGCACGACGGAGTCACAAGCACGTTCAAACAAACCCTTCAAACCGATCTCTTTCGGACCAATGCCATCCAGCGGGCTAAGTTTGCCCATTAGCACAAAGTAAAAACCCTGGTACGCCCCGGTGCGCTCCACTGCCGATTGATCAGCGGGCGTCTCCACCACACATAGCTTGGTAGCGTCGCGCCGTGAATCCAGACAGGTGGCACAAATATCCAACTGTGTGAAAGTGTGGCAACGCTCACAATGGCGTACGCTGTCAGCCGCAGTTCGCAGGGCGAGCGACAAGGCAATGGCGCCGGGGCGATCATGCTGCAACAGGTGAAACGCCATGCGCGAAGCCGACTTGACACCCACTCCCGGCAAGCGGCGCAGCGCCTGGATCAACGCGTCAAGAGAGTTGTTGTCAGCCACGCAGGGTCAGAATGGAAACTTCATGCCACCGGGCAGGCCCGGCATGCCGGCCGTGATCTTGCCCATCTTTTCGGCGGAAGTCTCTTCAGCCTTGCGCACGGCGGCATTAAAGGCTGCCGCCACCAGGTCTTCGAGCATGTCTTTGTCTTCGGCCAGCAGGCTGGGGTCAATCACCACGCGCTTGACTTCGTGCTTGCAGGTCATGGTGACCTTGACCAGACCGGCGCCGGAC
>JANXLW010000122.1 GCA_025354965.1 Betaproteobacteria bacterium | reverse complement strand
GCTTTTGACTCAGGCGAGCTGAAGGTGTTTGTTGATGGTGCAGTGATAGAGCCCCCACGCTGCACCGCTTCGCGGCTCGCTGCCCCCCGAGGGGGCTAATTTCCCTTGGGGCGGCCCGGCGGGAAATTGCCTGCCACTGTGCGCGTAGGCCAGCATGTCTTTGGCGTCACAACTCTCCAGCAGGCCCCGAGCGACGAAGGCGCGCAGGATGCGTTCGCGCAAGGTGGCCTGCACCCGGGCAACGGCATCCGCATCGATGGCACTGGCCCGGTGAAAGACGACACCCGGCGGTGAAGCTTGCACATCGGCATCGGCATTAGCGTCGCCCTGGCCCACCACCGTCTCAAACACCCCATCGACCACACAAACATGAAAATGCACAACGCCGCGGCCCTTGCGGAAGGCGTGCGCCTGTGGCCGACAAAGAATGCCGACATTTGCTGGACACCGATAGCCGCTTGTTCAGCCCCACTCGGTTTGTCGCAATTTCATCCAACAGTTAAAACGAATTTGGCAATCTACAAGAGCGGCTGGAACTTCCGCCTTTGCCAGTCTCCATGAACTGCTCGGAGACATTTGCCAGAACAGGTTAGGTTTCGACAAAACACATCAATGCTGGCACCATGTCGGCCGAAAACCCGTGCACTGTCAATGGCTTGCAAGCCCGTCAAATCTCCACAGAAGAACGCTGTCGAAAATGCGTTTTAGGCACTAAGGCGCGCACGCACCCGCACAGCGCCTACCAATGCCGCAAGCACGAGCGCTAGCGTTTGAGGCTCCGGCACCTCAGTAGGTGGAACAGTTGCAGTGCAGACTTGGAGTCCTTGATCGTCGATCCAGCAGTCTCCGTTGGTTATCGTGGGCACGCCCACAATGCGACCGGAGAGCACGGTTCTGGAGCTATATCCGTAGCTTAGATTGTTATAGTACGAACCCGCTCGCCAGACCTCGTCGCTATAGCCGGGCAGGACATTTATGCTGCCGCCGTTGACGTAGTCGTTCAGGTTGTTTGAGAAGTACAGATTCAGCGAGTTGGTGCTAAAAAAGATTGCGTCATTGGGATGAAAATCACTGAGTGACAATAAAGATGGAAAACCGTCATTTGGCATGTCCAGAGTCGCGTTGCGGATGTCACAGTGGGCGACTGCGTCCGAGTTCCAGCAACCTTCACGGTCGGCCATACGGGAACCGGAATTCAGCCAATAGTCACTGAAATTGAATGACTCCACCTTCCGACTGCTGGTGTTGTACACGAATGAACCCGTGATATTGCCTGCGTTGTAGGAGTCCGATAAGCCGGTCGTCTTGAAGTTGACGTCGGTCAGCGTCCAGGTGATCACGCTGGCTGTGGCGGGGTAGCTGGCTGCTACTGTCAATAAAAGTGACAGCAACAGTTGGCGCGCAGGTTTTTGGGCACGGTCAGGCATGAATTTCTTCGTACCAAAGCCACCGATAAGTACTGAAAATGAAGAAGACATCGTAAGGTACCTTTCTGTAAGAAAACATCCGAACCAATTTGCGACTGAGCGCCTGTCGGAAAATTCGGGGAGGTTCAACGCAATTCGGGCCTCAAAATGTTGATTCAGGGCTTTGAAGGAAATATAAGCATAAACCATGCCATATTTTCGAAAATGTCGCGCCTGCGAGGGAAATTGGGTTTTGGCAGGTTTGACAGCTCAGTGGATCGCGCGCAATTGTAAATTTATTCGACAATTGAATGCGATAGGTTAGAACCTCCCCCTCGGCAAAGGCAGCAGAAGCACTCCCCTACCCAGGCGCAGCAGGGCTGCCACGGCGGATGGCGGAGGTATGAAGTTGATCGGCACCAGCACCGCCCCCAGGCGTGCCAGCGCAAAGCGTAGCGCGGCAAAGCCGTGCGAGTTGCGCGCCAGCACAGCCACCCGCTCGCCCTGCAGCACACCAATCTTCGACAGGCCCGCCGCCAGCCGCGACACCAGCGCATCAAATTCAGCTTGATGCTGTTCATTTTCACGGCTGTGTTGTACACCTCAAGTAGCGCGGCCATGATGCTCATGGCATAGTCCAGCGCCTGGCCGTTCAAAGTGCTGAGGTTCTGGGCGTAGCTGGTTGTGGCGCTGACCATTGCAGTATGCAGCGCCATGGACGTGGCCACGGTGGGCGCGGTGCGGCTGGAGAACAGCCACCCCTTTGTGCGTGAGCTGTGGGGGCGCTACTGGGTGTTCGCCCACAACGGAGATCTGAAGGATTACGCGCCCACGCTGCACGGCGGCTTTCGGCCCGTGGGAAGCACCGACAGCGAGCTGGCCTTTTGCTGGCTGATGCAGGAGCTGGCCAAG
>JANXLW010000101.1 GCA_025354965.1 Betaproteobacteria bacterium | reverse complement strand
ACCCGGCACAGTTGCCACGCCCAAATTCCTGCGTACCGCGAAGCCCAGTCCAAAGCCATGTCCAAGTGGCAACAGTTCACGGGATGCACCGCTGTTCACAGGAATGTCACCCAGATGGTCAGCCGTCATGAAAGCGACCGTTCTGGGCCCCAACAGGCGCACACCGTCGAGTTCCCCCCGGTTCAACATGAATTGAAGAAACCGCGCGTAATCGGTCGCAGTGGATGCCAATCCACCGCCGCCCGACTCCAGCGCCGTGTCTTCGCGCACATCAATCACACGCATCTGCACCCCACCGTCGGGGTCCCGGGCAAAAGGCTCGGCAATGCGGGTGTGATGCTGCACTGGCACGCAAAACCCTGTGTCCGTCATGCCCAGAGGGTTGAAGATTTGTTCCTTGAGGTAGGCGCCCAGTGTCTGACCACTCACCACCTCAATCAAGCGCCCCAGTACATCCGTGGCGCGACCGTATTCCCAGACCGTGCCGGGCTCAAACATCAGTGGTAAGGCCGCCAGTTGATGGGAAAACTCGGCATTGGTGCGCGTCCGTGATCCAATTCTGGTCTGGGCGTATTGCCGCTGCACCGGTGCACTGCCCATGAATTCATAGGTCAGGCCAGCCGTGTGACGCAACAAATCCTGGACAGTCGCACCCTGACGCGCGGCCTTTAGCTGTACTTCGCCGTCCACCAGATCAGCGACCTTCTGACTGCCGTACTCAGGCAAATACTTGGCCACCGAATCAGACAACAGTAGCCGTCCCTGTTCCACCAGCATCATGGCCGCCACCGACACGATCGGTTTGGTCATGGAGTAAATGCGAAATATGGCGTCCCGCGGCATCGCAACGCCGGTCGCCGGATCCAGCGTGCCGAGACTTTCAAACAGTGCCAGCTTGCCGTGCCGGGCAATCACAGCGACGGCACCCGGCAAGCGCTGCCGGTCAACCTCGGTCTGCAGCACTTCGGTCACTCGCTTTGTGCGCAGCGGACATAGACCGACCGTCTCCGGCAATGCAACAGGCAAAGCCCAGGTGGGGGAACTTGTCCGAACCGGTCTGCGAGTCATGCCAACACACCAGTTTCAGCATAGCGCAGTCGGGCCAATGCCGCTCCGGCCGTCAGTGCCTCCAGCTTCCTGACGGCGATCTCCCGAGTCATCGGTGCCAAACCACAATTGGTGCAGGGAAACAAGCGATGTTTCGGCACAAACTGTAATGCTCTTCCAATGGTATCGGCTACCTGCTCAGGCGTCTCAACGTCGTCGCTGGCCACGTCGATCACCCCCACCATCACATCCTTGTCGGCGAGAAGCGCCATCAAATCTGGCGGCACATGCGAGTGATAGCACTCCAGGCTGACCTGCTGAATAGTGCTTCTGGCAAGCGCCGGAAATATGGTCTCATACTGTCGCCACTCCTGTCCCAAGGTTTCTTTCCAATCCAGGTTCGCCTTGATGCCATAGCCGTAGCAGATATGCACAGCGGTGGTGCAAATCAAACCCTGTGCTGCACGTTCCAACGCTTGCACTCCCCAATCAGCCGCAACTTGTGTGTAGACATTGAACGCAGGTTCATCGAACTGAATGATGTCTACCCCGTCGGCCTGCAGCGCCAAGGCCTCCTGATTGAGGAGCTCGGCAAAGGCAAAGGCCATCTTGACCTTGTCGCCGTAGAAACGATCTGCCACGGTATCCACGATGGTGAGTGGACCAGGCAACGTGAACTTAAGTTTCCTTTTGGTGTGAGCACGCGCCAGTTGCGCCTCAAATGCGTGCACGCGGCCCTTGAGTTTCAATGCTGCGACGACCTGGGGTACCTGGGCGTCATAGCGGCCATTGCGAATTCCCATGGTGATTTTGTTCTCGAAATCAATACCTTCAATTTGCTCCAGAAAACCATGGACAAAGTGTTGACGCGACTGCTCGCCATCACCGACGATATCCAGCCCGGCGTCCTCCTGCGCCTTGATCCACAACAGCGTCGCATCAGCCTTGGCTTGTAACAACTCGGCGCCCTGCGCCTTCCATTGCGGCCATAGTTTTTGCGTCTCGGCAAGCCAGGCAGGCTTGGGCAAGCTACCAGCGATGGATGTTTGAAACATGATGTGCGCTCATTTTTCCAGTTCCTGCAATTGTCGCCACATCACTTTGCCAGCGCCACTCTTGGGCAGCACATCCACAAACTGCACCACTCTCGGCACTTTATAAACGGCCATGTTGTCACGGCACCAATCGATGATGTCCTGTTCACTCACTGTTCCCCGGTGTGACGGCCGCAGTACCAGCACTGCCTTGACCGATTCGCCCCGATAGCTGTCTTTGGTCGAAATAACGCAGGCCTCCTGCACTGCCGGATGCCGAAACATCAGCGCTTCTACTTCCGCTGGCCAAACCTTGAAACCGGACGCATTGATCATGCGCTTAAGTCGGTCAGTCAGGAAAAAATAGCCGTCCGGATCAACATACCCCAAGTCGCCGGACCGAAAAAACCGCGTGCCATCGAACTGGATAAAGGCCATGTCTGTCGCCTGTGGCTGCTTCCAATAGCCCTGAAAAACTTCCGGACCGTGAATGATGATTTCACCCTGTTCGCCGGTCGGCACCTCCAGCAAAGTGTCGGGGTCAATCACCCGCGCGTCGGTGCTCATGAACGGAATGCCCAGGCACTGTTGTTTGGGCGCGTCCAGAGGATTGCTGTGCGACGGAGCTGCAGTTTCGGTTAGACCGTAGCCCTCCACATAGCTGAGTCCATACTGTTCATACAGGCGCTGCGCCACAGCCTGTGGCATTGCAGCGCCGCCACCGCCAATGTAGACCAGGCTGGAAAGGTTGAAGCGATCAAAATTGGGGCTGCCCAGCAAATCGATCACCATGGTCGGAATATTGGTCCAGTGCGTCACCTGCCATCGCGATATCAGGCGACCCGCCAACTCGCGGTCCCAGCGCGGCATCAGAATAAGCGTAGCGCCCCCACGAATGCTGGTGTGCATCAGGCTCACCATGCCGGTAATGTGAAACATGGGCACCACCGTAAGAACCACGTTTTCAGCCGAGCCGTTACCCCACAGACCACTAGCCACTGCGTTATGCATGATGCTGGCATGGGTATGCATACACCCTTTCGGCAGGCCAGTGGTGCCACTGGTATAGGGCAGGATGGCAAGGTCGCTTGGGCCCACAGTCAGCTCTGGTGCTGCTGAAGTGACGCGCAAAGCGTCCTCCCAACTGTGCACTTGGCCATCCAGCAAACCAGGCAGCGCGTGCCGCGTCGACAGCCAGTCTGACCAGGCGGCAGGAGGCGCGTCCTCGCCGCTCACCTTGTCATCAAACGCATCGGTGAAGTGAGTGACCAGCAAATGCGCCAGGCGCTGCGGGGCCGGCAGCGCATCGCTGGCGCACGCCAGTTCTGCCGCCAGATCGGATGTGGTGATGGCAACTTTGGCGTCCGGGTCAACAATATAGTGTTTCAGTTCTTCCCTGCGGTTCATCGGATTGACCGGCACCACAACTGCGTTCGCCCGCAAAATCGCAAAATGCGCGATTACCAGTTGCGGACAGTTTTGCATGGCAAGCACGACTCTGTCACCTTTTTTGACTCCTAATCCGTGCAAACAGGCGGCCAGCCGCCCGGCTTGTTCCAGCACGTCGGCGTAACTGAAAATGCGATCAAAAAACACCATGGCTGCGCTGTCTGGGTAACGCCGGGCACTGGTCTCCAGGTTGTCCCACAAGGAGGTCCTTGGTAGCTTGATCGCATGAGGTAGCCGCTTCGGCCAGAATCGATGGTGTGCCCGTATGTCGGACTTATCCGGCTGCCGCTGGTAGCTTGAAGTCAGGTCCATTGATTCATACTTTCTTTATCTGAATTGCACTATAGCCAATAAATGGCGCCAGCAAAAGATACGCGAAGAGACGTGCGCCACCGGCGTCAAATGTCACCGATGGGACGCGATTCAAACTAGCCCACCACACCGGTTACGCATCGGCTGCATAAGCCTGCATCTGGAACCGGCCTTGGCACAATTCCTGCATCAGGTATTTCAATGGATAGAAATAAATGGGGCCTGGCTGGTAAACCTTTTGAATGGACTGCAAGAGTAAACCCGGATAGTTGGCTCCGGTCAGTGCTGCTAAAGTTCACTCCCTGGCCGATCCCGCGATCAACAGCCACAGGCTATTATTGACTCGTTTTTTTAACCGGAGAAATGCAAATGAATTTGGACAAATTTAAATTGGTGGCGGTTATCGTCGCCAGCATGGGCACATTGTTGGCAACACCAGCCCACGCTGGCAAGACACTGGATGGCATCAAAGCGCGCGGCCAGCTGGTCTGCGGTGTCAACACTGGCCTGGCTGGCTTTGCCGCCGCCAACACTGCCGGCAAATGGTCGGGACTGGACGTCGACGTCTGCCGTGCCTTGGCCGCCACCGTGCTCAATGATCCGGAGAAAGTCAAATACGTACCCCTCAATGCCCAGCAGCGCTTTACAGCACTGCAATCCGGCGAGATCGACATTCTTCCGCGCAACACCACGTTCACGATGACGCGGGATGCCTCGCTCGGTCTGAACATCACGGTGCCAAACTACTACGATGGCCAGGGCTTTATGGTCACCGTCAAGAGCAAGATCAAGAGCGCAAAACAACTCAAGGGACAAACGGTTTGCGTGCAGTCCGGCACCACCACCGAAAAGAACCTGACCGACTACTCCAAAGCCAACAACCTGGGCATCAAACCCGTGGTGTTTGAAAAGCTTGAAGCGGCAGAGAACGCCTACTTCACCGGTCGCTGCGTCTCCTACACTACCGACGCGTCCGGCCTGGCTTCGACACGCAACGACAAAGCCAAGGACCCCAAAGAGCACATCATCCTGCCCGACCTGATCTCCAAGGAACCGCTGGGCCCGATGGTCCGTCGTGGCGATGACGAGTGGTTCGCCATCGTTAAATGGGTGATGTACGGCCTGCTCGAAGCCGAGGAGTACGGTGTAACGCAGGCCAACGTCGACCAGATGAAGTCGAGCACCGACCCGGTGGTGCAGCGTCTGCTTGGTGGCGGTAACGAAGATACCGGCAAACTGCTGGGCCTGGACAAGGACTGGCTGGCCCGCGCCGTCAAGGCCATAGGTAACTATGGTGAGAGTTTCGAACGCAATGTAGGTCCGAAATCACCCCTGGGCCTGCCGCGCGGCATGAATAATCTGTGGAACAAGGGCGGCCTGATGTACGCTTATCCGGTCCGCTAGTCGAACAATCAGTTTCCTGCCTGACTGACAAATTGCTGCCGGTATCCACTGCATGTACCGGCAGCTTTTGTTGGCTTTAGACGGTCCTTCCTGCATGACAATGCCCTTTCTTGCGAGCGCCAAAACATGACCCCGAAGCCACCTCCAAAAAAGAAGACGTGGTCCTGGCGCAGTCAGGCGTTCAGAGGTTTGATCTATCAGCTTGTTGCCATCGTTTTGATCGTTGCCGTCGCCGGGTTTCTCGCACACAACACGTTACTCAACATGAAAATCCGCGGCATTCAGAGCGGATTCGATTTCCTGAGCAGCCCTGCTGGCTTCGATATTGGCGAAAGTCTGTACCCTTTTGACTCGGCACAACCCTACTGGCAAGCATTTCTGGTAGGTCTGACCAACACCTTGCGTGTGGCTCTGCTGGGCATTGTCTTGACCACCATTTTGGGAACGTTGCTGGGCGTTGGACGGTTTTCGCGCAATGCGCTGGTACGTGGTTTGAGTTATGGCTATGTGGAGTTTTTTCGCAATGTCCCCGTGCTTTTGCAGTTACTCATGTGGTATCTGGTTTTTACCGAGGTGCTGCCTGCCACATCAGACGCCTGGTCGATCGGTCCTATTTTCCTTAGCAAAGGGGGTTTAAGCTTTCCGATCCCAGTTTGGTCCCAGGGTCACCTTTGGTCTCTGATCGGACTGCTTGCGGGTCTGGTGTTCGCCTACGCTTACCGGCATTGGGCGATCCAACAATTTGAAGCCACCGGCAAACTCAGAAGTTTGTTCTGGGTTCCCATCGCTATCTGCCTGACGGGCGGCCTTCTCGGCTGGTTGGCCGGCGGTGCCCCGACCGCCTTCGATTCACCCGTCAAGGGCGAATTTGCCATTGAAAAAGGTGGCTCGCTGACACCGGAGTTTCTCTCGGTTCTTTTGGGCCTGACCATCTACACAGCGTCCTTTGTTGCTGAGGTTGTACGTTCAGGCATTCAATCTGTGGCCCGCGGACAAAACGAAGCCGCCGCCGCGCTCGGGCTGAGCCCCGGACAGTGCATGCGGCTCGTTACCCTGCCGCAGGCGCTGC
The DNA here is from genome assembly GCA_025354965.1 of Betaproteobacteria bacterium. Taxonomy (GTDB): domain Bacteria; phylum Pseudomonadota; class Gammaproteobacteria; order Burkholderiales; family Burkholderiaceae_C; genus Rhodoferax. Next base: position 3,594 of record JANXLW010000101.1, on the reverse strand, counting down.
GGGTCATCATTCCGCCGATGACCAATCAATTCCTGAATCTAACCAAAAATTCCTCGCTGGCGGTGGCGATAGGTTATCCGGACGTGGTGTCCATTGCCAATACAGCGCTGAACCAGACCGGGCGAGCTGTCGAATGCATCGCCATCGTGATGCTGGTGTATCTGACGACATCCTTGAGCACATCCCTGTTGATGAATTGGTACAACAGTCGCTCTGCAATCAAGGAACGCTAAGCTGACGCTGTGCCAAACATCATGACCGCCCAAACTTTTCAGGCCATTGCGCCACGCCCGGCGCCTGTCGCATCCGAAGGCTTCATCCCGTGGATACGCGGCAATCTTTTTGGTGACTGGCTGACCGGACTGACAACCATTCTGATTGGCGCAGCATTGCTGTATCTGCTGCCTCAACTCCTGAGTTGGGGGCTGTTTCGCGCATCCTGGCTGCCCAACTATGACGCCTGCAAAATGCAAGGTGTCGGGGCCTGCTGGGGTGTCATTGCCGAAAAGCACCGTCTCATCCTGTTCGGACGTTATCCCTTCGAAGAGCAGTGGCGCCCCCTGGTGGCAACCCTGCTGATGCTTGGCCTGCTGGCGGCCAGTTGCACGCGGGCCTTCTGGCGACGCTGGCTCGTGATACTTTGGGCCATCGTTCTAGGCGTGTTTTTCACCCTGATGCTGGGCAACGTCCTGGGCTTAAGCAAGGTGGAGACTGATCGCTGGGGTGGTCTGCCGCTGACGATCCTGCTGGCGTCCCTGTCGATGGCAATGGCCTTTCCCATCGCATTGATGATGGCGCTTGGCCGGCGATCCAAGCTACCTGCGATCCGGACTTTCTGTTCCATTTACGTCGAGTTGATCCGCGGCGTGCCGCTGATTTCAGTGCTGTTCATGGCCTCCTTCATGTTCCCGCTGTTCATGCCGCAGGGTTTCACTATCGACGTGTTGATTCGCGTCCTGGTCGGCATCACGTTGTTTTCCGCGGCCTACATGGCTGAAGTGATTCGCGGTGGGCTGCAAGCCATTGCGAAAGGTCAGATCGAAGCAGCGGCAACACTGGGCCTGTCCTACTGGCAAACGCAGCGAAAAATTGTTCTGCCACAGGCTCTCGCCATGGTGGTGCCCAGCATCATGAACAATTTCATTTCAACCTTCAAAGACACCTCCCTGGTAACCATCGTGAGCCTTTACGAACTAACGGGTGCGTTGTCGATGGCCTTGAACTCGGATTCAAAGTGGCGACCCTTCATGATCGAAGGCTACCTCTTCATTGCCATGATTTATTTCATTTTCTGCTTTTCCATGTCGCGCTACAGCATCTGGGTTGAAAAGCAAGTCAACCGGGGCACCCGACACTGAGTCAGATTTGATCATCGCGAGTCAATTAAGCAAGGCCTGTTTCAAGAATTCATCATGTCAGAACCCATTATCAAATTCGACAAGCTCAACAAGTGGTACGGCAACAATTTTCACGTTTTGCGTGATATCGAGCTCAGTGTCGCGCCGGGAGAACGCATTGTCATCTGCGGCCCCTCGGGGTCAGGAAAGTCAACCTTGATCCGCTGCATCAACCGGCTCGAGGAACACCAGGAGGGACGGCTGTTTGTCGATGGCGTTGAACTCACCGACGACGTCAAGGCGATCGACGACATCCGTAAAAAGGTCGGTATGGTGTTTCAGCAATTTAATCTGTTCCCGCATCTGACCGTGCTGGAGAACCTGACGCTGTCGCCAATGTGGGTCGGGAAGATGCCAAAGAAGGAAGCGGAAGAACGGGCCATGATCCAGCTCAACCGCGTGCGCATTGCCGAGCAGGCCGGCAAGTACCCGCTTCAACTCTCGGGCGGCCAGCAGCAACGTGTTGCGATTGCGCGAGCACTTTGTCTCAAACCCAAAATCATGCTGTTTGACGAGCCCACTTCTGCGCTTGATCCGGAAATGATCAAGGAGGTTCTGGATGTCATGATCGAGATGGCCAGTGGCGGCATCACCATGCTGTGCGTGACGCACGAGATGGGGTTTGCCAAAGCGGTAGCAGACCGGGTGATCTTCATGGACCAGGGTCAGATCATCGAGCAAAACACGCCGCACGAATTTTTCAATAACCCGCAAAATGAACGCAGCAAGGACTTTTTGTCAAAAATCCTGGGTCACTGAGACCCGCATCATTGAACTGATGATCTAGCGCACCGGAGTCAAACTTCTGGCCGGGCGGCGCAGGGTTAACATTTGGTCCATGAACAGACCACAAAGCTCCGCCGGATCCATCACGAACGTCGCTGGCGTTGAGGTCGGCCACTTTACAGACGCACGCCGCCCGACTGGCTGCACCGTAATCATCGCGCGTGGCGGCGCGGTGGCCGGAGTCGATGTGCGCGGCGGCGCACCCGGCACCCGCGAGACCGAACTGCTACACCCCAGCAACCTGGTCGACCGCGTGCACGCCATCATGCTGGCTGGCGGCAGCGCATGGGGGCTGGACGCAGCCAGCGGTGTGATGCAGTGGCTGGAAGAAAACAACATCGGATTGAAAGTGGGTTTCGGTCTGGTGCCCATCGTACCGGCCGCCGTGCTGTTTGATTTGCCGGTGGGCGATGCCAAAATACGACCTGATGCCAGAGCCGGTTACCAGGCTTGCGCAGCGGCTGGCCGCCACGCGCCCGCAGAGGGTAATTTCGGCGCCGGCGCTGGCGCGTTAGTGGGCAAGATTTTTGGCTTGGAGCGCGCCATGCGTGGCGGCATCGGCACAGCATCTGTCAGCGTGGATGGCATCACGGTCGGGGCCATCATCGCCTGCAACGCAATGGGTGACGTTATCAATCCCAGCGGCGGTCAGGTGCTGGCGGGCGCCAGAACGGCGGACGGTGCTTCACTGCTGAACTGCCGCGACGCCATCCTGGCAGGTGTCACCCCCCAGTCACCTCTGGCGGGCACCAACACCACTATCGGCGTAGTCGCCACTGACGCGATATTGACAAAGGCTCAGGCACACCGCCTGGCGCAGGTGGCGCACGACGGATTGGCCCGCACCATCAATCCGGTGCACACCTTGCTGGACGGCGACACCCTGTTTGCGATAGGCACCGGTCAGGCTGGCAGAACCGCCAGCATGTTGGTGCTCAGCACGCTGGCCGCCGAGGTCACAGCACAAGCCGTTGTGCGCGCGGTACTGGCTGCGCGAAGCTTCAGTTGGAATGGCATGAACTGGCCGGCAGTTCGTGAGTGGCAGGCGTTGGGCCATTGAGTCAACACGCCACCAAACAACATGCCAAAATCCATCCGCTATACCGTGCTGTCGCTGCGCGACATATTGACGTCGGCGGCACCGTTTGTGTTGCTGACCATCGCCTTGCTGGCACTGACCTACTGGTGGCTGGACCCGACTCCGCCCAAGCACGTGACCCTGGCCACCGGACCGGCCCAGAGCGCCTACGCCGAATTTGGAAAACGCTACGCCAAGGCCTTGGCCGCCTTTGGCATTGAGGTCCAGCTCCTGACCAGCGAAGGCTCATCGCAAAATCTTGAATGGCTGGCCGCTGGCAGGGTAGATCTTGGCTTTGTGCAAGGTGGCAGCAGCGCGTTGTCGACCAGCGAG
>JANXLW010000098.1 GCA_025354965.1 Betaproteobacteria bacterium | reverse complement strand
CCGTGCATGGTGCCGGTGGGGGTGTGCAGACGGGTGCCGCTGGTGTATTCAAAGACTTGACCCGGTTGCAGCAAGGGTTGCAGCCCTATCACCCCCAGCCCCTTGATGCGTTCAGTGTGGCCGTTGGCGTCATTCACATTCCAGGTGCGCGAAATCAGCTGCGCGCCAACCTCGCCGATATTGGCGATGCTGATGGTGTACGAAAATACATACAGGTCTTGCTCCGGATTCGATTGCTCGGGCAGATAACAAGGCATTACTTCAACGCGAAATTGGTACTTGGACATGCCGCAATGCTAACTTGAAACTGGCTAAACTCTGCCCATGAACTACCGTATTGCTCCTTCCATTCTTTCTGCCGATTTTGTCCGTCTGGGTGAGGAAGTCAAAAGTGTCATCGCCGCCGGTTGCGACTGGATCCACTTTGACGTGATGGACAACCATTACGTTCCCAACCTGACCTTCGGCCCGATGATTTGCAGCGCACTCAGGCCGCACGCCAAAACGGCCAGCGGGGTGGCGGTGCCGATCGACGTGCACCTGATGGTGCAGCCGGTCGATGCGCTGGCCAGTGCTTTTGCCGATGCCGGCGCCGATCTCATCAGCTTTCACCCCGATGCATCGGGCCACGTGCACCGCAGCATTCAGGCCATCAAAGGCAAGGGTTGCAAGTGTGGCCTGGTGTTCAACCCGGCCGAACCGCTGGACGTGCTGGACTGGGTGATCGACGACATCGACCTGATTCTCGTCATGAGCGTCAATCCCGGCTTCGGTGGCCAGAGCTTCATTCATTCAAGTCTGCGCAAAATCGAGGATGTGCGACGCCGCATCAAGGCCTGTGGCAAGGACATCCGGCTGGAGGTAGATGGCGGCATCAAGGCTGACAATATTCGCCGCGTCGCTGATGCCGGGGCTGATACTTTTGTCGCCGGTAGTGCCATTTTTGGCAAGCCCGATTACAAGGTGGTGGTGGACGCCATGCGCGCTGCGCTGGGGGCCTAGCTTAGCCGGCAAGCCGCGCTTGCTGTGCCGTCACTGCCTTCAGGGTTGCCCGCTTTTGGGCAGTTCCAGCGTGAAAGCCACGGGAGCATCGAGGCTGGCGGCCAGGGCTGCGCTGCGGGGTGAGACCGAGTGCAACACCAGCGCGTCGTTCACCTGGGTGCCTACCCGGTAAGGTCTGGTCGGCTTGCCGTCGACAGAGATCAGGGCGTAGCCGCTATGAGCCCGGTTCGCCACCACGCCAGTCAACTTGAAATGGCTGGCGGCACTGTCAGCCAGCGTTGTAGCCACCGCCGTTAAACCGCCGCCCAGCAGTCGTGCCACGACCTGCGGGTCAGTCTGCACCGGGGGCGAGAAAACAGCTGGCGCGGTCGGCACCGAAGGTGCCGCCGCACTCCACTTCAGCACCCAATAGGTGGCGCTGGCAGCGGCCAGGGCGGCAATTGAAAAAGTGGCAATGCGTAGCCACCAGATCTGAAGCGATTGAGTCTGCATGGGTCAATTATCAGTGAATCGACTGGCTTTACACTTCGACCCATGAGAAAAATCGACTGCCAATGAAGATCAATATGCCGGTGCGTGCAATGGCCAAAGCGTCGCCCACGCGCTCAAAAGGACCCGTCACCCTTGAAATGGTGGCGCAACTCGCGGCTGTCTCGCCGAGTACCGTGTCGCGCATACTCAACGGCACGGCGGTTGTCAGCGCTCTCAAGAAGAAGGCCGTTGATGACGCCATTGCGAAACTGGGATTTGTTCCGAATCCGGTGGCGCGTGGTTTGGCCGGCGGGCGTACCCTCAGCATCGGCGTGATTACGCAGGCCATCGACAGTCCGTTTTACGGCGCCGCACTGCGTGGCATAGAAGATGAACTGGACCCGGTCGGCTACAGCGCCTTGTTCGTCAGCGGCCATTGGAATGCCGCAGTGGAAGCCCGTTGCATCGATGTTCTTCGCTCACGTCGCGTCGATGGCATCATCGTCCTGACCGGCAGACTGACGAATCAGGCTTTGAAGACTTGCGCAAAAAATGTTCCGGTCGTCGTCACCGGGCGTACGCTGAAAGCGCCGGGACTGGTGGCGCTGAACTTTGATAATTTTGTGGGTGGGCAACTGGCGACCCGGCATCTGATCGAACTGGGACACCGGCAGATTGCATTCATTTCCGGCGACGCGGAGCAACCCGATGGTGTCGAGCGCTTTCGTGGTTACTGTGCCGCGCTTGACGCAGCGAACATTGCATTCGATCCGGCGCTGGTGGTGCAGGGCGGCTTCACCGAGGCCAGCGGCTTGCTGGCCGTGGATCGACTGCTGGAGGCACGTCAGCGGTTTACGGCAATTTTTGCGGCCAATGATCAAATGGCCTTCGGCGCAGCACTGGCCTTGTATCGGCATTCGCTGCGCGTGCCGCAGGACGTGTCGCTGGTCGGTTTCGATGACCTGTTGACATCGCTGCATGTCATTCCACCGCTGACCACCGTGCACCAGCCGGCCTATGAACTCGGACGCTTGGCGGCCACCGCCATGCTGCAGTTGCTGGCTGGTATCAAGCCGAGTCTGGAGTTACCGGCACCGCGCCTGATCGAACGTGAATCAAGCTGCCGGTTGCGCGACTGAATCAGCCCGCACCACGGGATTTCCCTAGGTAGGTAAACGTTGCCGGGCCTCTAGAATATTTTCTGAAAGCGATTTCATGAGGTACGACTTCGGTTGCCGGTCAATCCTCATTCACACTGGATGAGGGTAGCTGCAGGTGCCGACGCAACAGGAGACAACGATGCGGGATGGAACTCAGAGCATGAGGTCACGCCGGGCATGGACCGGGTTGTGCCTGCTCGCCTTGCTGTTGTCCACCGCCCAGGCGCAAGAGACCCTGACCATTGCCGCGTTTCCGGCAGTCGACGAAATTGTTCGCGCCGCCATTCCGGTCTGGAAGCGCTCGCATCCGACAGTTGACGTCAAGGTCGTCAGCCGTCAGTTCAGCGATCACCACACGGCCATGACCACGGCCTTGTCAACCTCCTTCTACCTGCCCGACGTGATGGCGTTGGAGGTCGGCTACGTGGGTCGTTTTGCCCAGGGTGGCGGGCTGGAGGACTTGTCTCGCGCGCCCTACAACATCAAACAATTCCAGTCCCGCTACGTGCCGTATGCCTTTGCCCAGGCCACCAGTCGCAAGGGTGCGGTGGTGGCGGCACCCACTGACATCGGACCGGGCACCTTGCTGTACCGGGCCGATGTGCTGGCCAGGGCGGGTGTCTCGGAGGAGGAGTTGATCAGGTCCTGGGACAGCTATGTGGCGGCCGGTGTGAAGATCAAGGCGAGCACCGGTGCCTACCTGATGTCCCACGCGCGGGACATGAAGGACATCGTGATTCGCACCGGTATCCAGCCCGGCCAGGGTTTGTACTTTGACAACCAGTCCAATGTGTTGGTGACTTCGCCGCGCTTCGTGCGGGCCTTTGAATTGGCACGCAAGGTACGTCAACAAAAGCTCGATGCCAAGGTGGGTGCCTGGTCCAATGAATGGTCCGAAGGATTCAAACGCGGCACCATCGCTACCCAAATGACGGGCGCCTGGCTGGCCGGACACCTGAATACCTGGCTGGCGCCCTCGACGAAGGGTTTGTGGCGGGCCGCGCAGTTGCCTGAAGGCGCTTTTGCAGCTTATGGCGGCACTTTTTTTGCCATCGCCCGCGGCTCGCCGGTCGAACACAAAGCCCTGGCGTGGGAGTTCATTCAATTGATGACACTTAACCGCGAGGTGCAATTGGCGGCCTTCAAAGCGCAGGATGCGTTCCCGGCTTTGCTGGAGACTTACGATGATCCGTTCTTTGAGCAGCCGATCGATTTTCTGGGTGGACAAAAAGCGCGTGTCGGCTGGCGCGCAGCAACCACCCATATCGCCGCTGTCGATGTGCACAAGCAGGATGCCTTCGCCGACGAAGTGATCAACACCGAGCTCGACAAAGTGCTGGACCGCGGCAAAGACATTGCTATCGCCCTGGCCGACGCCCAGCGCCTGTTGCGCCAGCGCGCATTTCGCTGACTCGCTTGGCGCGCACTCAATTCCAAGCAACCAACTGGAGCACCGCACTGCCATGAAGCTACCTGCTGCCTTGCGTCTGTCACCTGAGTGGGCGCCGTATGTCTTTCTCAGCCCGTTTGTGGTCTTGTTTGGCGTCTTCGGGCTGTTTCCGCTGATGTTTTCCTTGTACCTGGCGTTTCAGTCCTGGGAACCGACCAGCGGCCTGGGCGCCATGGCTTTCGTCGGATTGGACAACTATGCCTTTGCGCTGCGGGATGAGTGGTTCTGGAAATCACTTGGCAACACCGCCTGGCTGGCACTGGCTTCTGGCGTGCCGCAACACCTGGTGGCCATTCCACTGGCCTACTTCATTCACTCGTCCTTCAAGCTGCTGCGCAACGGTGTTGTCGGCGCCTACTTCATGCCCTACATCACCTCGACGGTGGCGATCTCGATATTGTTCAGCTCTCTGCTGTCCACCGACTTCGGTCTGATCAATGTCGGCATCAAGGCGATGAGTGAACTGCCTGGCATCGGCTGGCTCTTTCCGCAGCACCCGGTGGACTGGCTGAATGAACCCAGCAACATCAAGCCGGCCATATCGATGATCGTGTTCTGGCGCTACGTGGGTTTTAACGTGGTGCTTTACCTGGCTGCTTTGCAAACCATTCCGAAAGACATTTACGAGGCCGCCACGATGGACGGCGCCGGGCGCTTGCAGCAGTTTTGGTACATCACCCTGCCAAGCCTGAAGCCGATGATTTTCTTTGGCGTCACCTTGAGCGTCATCGGCGGCTTGCAACTGTTCGAGGAGCCGTTCATTTTGACCGGCGGGCGCGGCGGCTCCGATCAGGCCGGCATGACGACCGCCATTTACCTGTACCGCATGGCGTTCGACTTCAATGATTTCGGCGCCGCCAGCGCCATGTCGTGGTTGCTGTTCATCCTGGTGGCCTTGCTCACCTGGCTGACCAACAAAGCGTTTGCCCCACGTGGCCCGTCGGCCTGAAGCCAGGAGTTTGACCCATGAAATTTGAAGCTGATCGACTGGCCCCCTGGGCTGCCTATTGCGTCGTTGGTGTTGGCACGCTCGTGATGCTGCTGCCGTTTTACTTCATGTTCGTGTTCGCCACCCACTCGCGCACCGAAATATTCAGTCTGCCGCCACCGATGTTCTTTGGCGATGATTTCTTTAACAACCTCAAAATTCTCACGGATCGCATGCCGTTTTGGCGCAACCTGGGCTGGAGCCTGTATGTGGCAATCGCTTCCACCGTGCTGACCCTGATGTTCTGCGCCATGGGAGGTTACGCTTTTGCCTTGTTCGAGTTCCGTTTCAAGAACGCCTTGTTTGGGTTGGTGATGGGCACCATGCTGCTGCCTTCGTTCATGAACATGATTCCGACCTTCATGATCATGGACGTGCTGGGCTGGATCGATCAGCCACGTGCCTTGTACATCCCCGGCGCCGCCAGTGCCTTCGGCATTTTTCTGATGCGTCAGTTCGTCGGCTCGTCGATTCCAAAAGACCTGATCGAAGCAGCGCGGATGGACGGCTGCAGTGAATTCGGCATCTTCTGGCGCATCGTGTTGCCGTTGCTCAAACCCGCGCTGGGCACGCTTGGCCTGATCACCTTCATTGCCTCCTGGAACAACTTCATCGGCCCGTTGGTGGTGATGCGCTCGCCCGAGATGTACACCTTGCCACTGGCCTTGCGCAGCCTGCAAAGCCCGGTCAACACCGAGTGGGGTGCCTTGATGACCGGCTCTGCCATCGCCACCCTGCCGTTGGTAGTGCTGTTTGTGTTGTCATCGCGCCAGTTGATTTCAGGCCTGACCGCTGGTGCGGTGAAGTAAAAGACTGACCACTCCATTCCTGACTAACTGTTCGATATGACTGCTTTTGAATCCACTGATTTGGGTCTGCAATTTCCCCCCGACTTTATCTGGGGGGTGGCGACCAGTTCATTCCAGATTGAAGGGGCCGCCGTCGAAGACGGCAAGGGACGATCAATCTGGGATAGCTTCTGTCGCGTACCGGATGCCATCGCCGATCAAAGCGACGGCGATATCGCGTGTGATCACTATCATCGCTGGGCTGAAGACCTGAACCTGATCGCCAGTCTGGGTGTTGATGCCTACCGCTTCTCGGTCTCGTGGCCGCGCGTGCGTCCCACCGGAGCGGGGCGCTGGAACGAAAAAGGCCTGGACTTCTACGAGAGACTGGTTGATGGGCTGCTGGTACGCGGCGTCAAGCCGTACCTGACACTGAACCACTGGGATCTGCCGGATGAATTGCAGAGCAGCGGTGGTTGGGCCAATCGCGACACCGTGCATCGCTTCGTCGAGTACGCCCTGGGCATGCATGATCGCCTGGGTGACCGCGTGGCGGCAATTACCACGCACAACGAACCGTGGGTGATGGCCATGCTGGGGCACGAGACCGGCGTCTTCGCACCGGGGCTGAAAGACCGGGCCATTGCCATGCAGGTCGCGCACCACTTGATGCTGAGCCACGGCCTGGCGTTGCAGGCGCTGCGCGCGCAAGGCTGCAAAGCCAAGCTGGGTATCGTTCTCAATCTCTCGCCAGTGCATCCAGCCACCGACGCACCAGCCGATCTGGCCAAGGCGCAGCTGGAAGACGGTCGCCTGTTGCGCTGGTACATGGACCCGCTGTTCAAATCGGCCTACCCGCAGGATGTGATCGAGTTCCTGGGTCTGGACGCGCCCCGCATCGAAGTCGGCGATCTGCAAGCCATCGCCACACCGATGGACTTTCTGGGAATCAACTATTACTCGCGTTCGGTGGCCAGTGCGGCCGAGCCGTGGGATGTGCACCGCAGTGGTCGGGAAGTCACCGATATGGGTTGGGAGATCTACCCCGAGGGTTTGACCGAATTGTTGTTGCGCCTGCACCAGGACTACCCGGTGCCGCCCCTGTACGTGACAGAAAACGGCGGTGCTTTCAAGGACCAACTCATCAACGGTCGTATCCGCGACACACAGCGCACCGACTACATCGCACGCCATATTGTCGCTGTCGCCGAGGCCATGCGCCAGGGTGTTCGCATGGAAGGCTACATGGTGTGGAGCCTGCTCGACAATTTTGAATGGGCCTCGGGTTACGAAAAGCGTTTTGGCATTGTGCACGTTGACTATGCGAGCCAATTGCGCACACCCAAAGACAGCGCACTTTGGTACCGCGATTTTCTGCAACGGCAACGGGCGCAACGCGACGCAGCTGCAACAGGAGCTTGAAATGGGACAGGTTTCACTACGGGGCATCCGCAAGAGCTACGGCTCGGTTGATGTGATCAAGGGTATCGATCTGGAGGTGGCTGACGGCGAGTTCATGGTTTTTGTCGGACCCTCGGGCTGCGGCAAGTCGACCACGCTGCGCATGATCGCCGGCCTGGAGAGCGTCACGGCGGGTGATCTGCTGATCGACGGTGTGCGTGCCAATGACTTGCGCCCGGCGGACCGCGGCGCCGCCATGGTGTTCCAGAGTTATGCGCTGTACCCGCACATGACGGTGGCCGAGAACATGGGCTTTGCCCTGAAGATGGCAGGTGTTCCCGGCCCCAGGCGGGACGAGCAGGTGCGCAATGCAGCCGAGATTTTGCGCATCACCGAACTGCTCAAACGCTACCCCAAGGAGTTATCGGGCGGACAGCGCCAACGCGTCGCCATTGGGCGCTCCATCGTTCGCAAGCCCAAGGTCTTCCTGTTTGACGAGCCCTTGTCGAACCTGGACGCTGCCTTGCGCGTCAACATGCGCATCGAGCTGTCCCGGCTGCACAAGGAACTGGGCACCACCATGATTTACGTCACCCATGATCAGGTCGAGGCCATGACATTGGGCAACCGCATTGCGGTCTTCAACAAAGGAGTTGTCGAGCAGTTGGGCGCGCCAATGGAACTGTACAACCGACCGGCCAATGAATTCGTTGCCACCTTTATTGGTGCGCCGCGCATCAACCTCATTGCGCGTCCGCCAGTCACGGGTGCTGCTGCCGGGCACCGGGCCTTGTGGGACTTGCTGGCGGGCTCGGCGCCGGCCAGCGCCCAACGCGCCGGTTTGCGCCCGGAGCACCTGCACCTGGCACCAGCCGGCCAGGGCATTGCCGCAAAAGTGGTGTTGGCCGAGCATTTGGGCGACTCGTCGATCATTCATTTGCGCGTCGACGGCATTGCCGATTTGCTCAGCGCCAAGGTCGGCACCGAGCACAACACGGTCGAGGCCGAGCAGGCCATTGGACTGACTCCCGACGCAACCTGGGCGCTGGTGTTTGGTGCGGATGGTCGATTGATACTTTAGCAAAGGAGCAGTTGGTGGCGACTGGCAAACAAAAAACCAAATGGAAGCTCGTCTGGAGTGACGAGTTTGATGGCGACAGCGTTGACCTGTCGAAATGGGACTTCGACATTGGCAACGGCTTCTTCGACTACAAAACCCACAGCTGGATCGAAGGCTGGGGCAATGAGGAGCTGCAGTACTACACGCGCGAACTGGCCAATGTGTCGGTCAAGGACAGCTTGCTGACGATTCGCGCGCTGAAGGAATCGCTGCACGGTTGTGGCTATACCTCGGCTCGTTTGAAAACCCGCAAGCGCGATGGCACGCCGTTGTTTACAAAGACCTATGGAAAGTTCGAGTTTCGTGCCAAGGTGCCTTGGGGCAAGGGCATGTGGCCGGCGCTGTGGATGCTGCCGCAGGATGACAAGTACGGCGGCTGGGCCGCCTCGGGCGAGATTGACGTGATGGAGATCGTTGGCGAAAAACCAGGCCAGACTTTGGGCACCATTCATTTTGGCTCTGGCTTTCCGGCGCGCGAACTGGTTACCCACGTGTACGACCTGCCCGGTGGCAGCACGGTCAGTGATTGGCATGTTTACACCGTCGAGTGGGAGCCCGGCGAGATTCGTTGGCTGCTGGACGGCGTGCTGTGGGCGACACAGACGTTTTGGTGGAGTTGCAGCAAAAAAGTTGATGGCGCCGGTGTGGTTGCCAAACGCAAGGCCGACATCAACCCGTGGCCGGCCCCGTTTGACCAGCCTTTTTACCTGGTGATGAATGTTGCGGTTGGCGGTAACTTTCCAGGTCACCCGAATCCGGACACGAAATTTCCGGCCGAGATGGTGGTGGACTATGTGCGGGTCTACGACAAGGTCGGTGGCTACGGCGATGTCAAACCGATTGGCAAAGGTCGTTTGCCCTACCAGAAGAAGGCTTGAAGAAAATGTCCAAAAGCAGCAACCCCGCCCATCAGTGGGGCTCGGACCCGGCGAATGCCGACGCGCACGGTGTGCTATTCACGCCGGGCTCGACCCACCCGTCACACGCGCCAGCCTTGCCGGTACTGACGGCGACCCTGCGCGATGCGCTGAGTGCAGCCTTCAAGGAAACCCTGCGGCGTGGTACGCATGGTCTGTGCTTCAGTCCTTACCTCGATGGCCAGGGCCCAGGTACGCAGCTGGGTGAGGCGCAAATTCGGGCACGGCTTGAAATCATCAAGCCTTACACACGGTGGGTGCGCAGTTTTTCTTGCACCGAGGGCAACGAGTCGATTCCGCGCATCGCCCATGAGTGCGGTTTAAAAACACTGGTGGGAGCCTGGCTGGGCACCGACCGCGATATCAACGAGCGCGAGATGGAGGGCGCGATTGCCGTGGCCCGTGCCGGCCATGCCGACCTGGTGGCGGTGGGTAATGAAGTGATGCTGCGCGAAGACCTCAGCGAGGACGAACTGCTGGCCTGCATCCAGCGTGTGAAAGACGCGTTGCCAGGCGTTCAGGTCGGTTATGTCGACGCCTACTATCTGTTCGAGAAGCACCCGCGCATCACCGCTGCCTGCGACGTGCTGCTGACCAACTGCTACCCGTTCTGGGAGGGTTGTCCGCTGGACCAGGCGCTGGCCTATATGCAAAACATGGTTCGACGCACCACCGCGGTGGCGGCCGGCAAAAAAGTCATCGTTAGTGAAACCGGCTGGCCCGACAAGGGCACGGCGTTTCATGGTGCAGTGCCGTCCGTGGCAGGTGCCATGCGCTACTTTGTGGACACCTGCGCCTGGGCCCAGCGCGACAATGTGGAGGTCTTCTACTTCGCTGCCTTCGATGAAGCCTGGAAGGTCGGTGCCGAGGGCGATGTGGGCGCCTATTGGGGTTTGTGGGACAAGGACGGACAGCCCAAATACCTCGGGGGCCTGGCGTGATGCGAATGGCACCCATGCTGAGCCTGAAACCTGGCAATGCGATTTGCTACTCGGGCTACCGGCATGGCCAGAGTCCGGACCAGCAAAGCTATCCCTCACTCGACGAGATTCGCCAGGACCTGCTCATTCTGCAAAAAAACTGGCGCTACTTGCGCCTGTATGACTGCACGCCGCATGCCCAGCGGGTGCTGCAGGTGATTCGCCAGGACGGGCTTGATTTTCAGGTCATGCTGGGTGCCTATCTGGGCCCCGAGATGAACAACTTTGGCTGTCCCTGGGGTGGTACCTACAGCGAAGAGCAACTCGAGCTCGGCATGGACGCCAATGCGGCCGAACTGGAGCGGCTGATTGCACTGGCGGGTCAGTACCGGGACATCGTTTTCTCGGTCGCTGTGGGCAATGAAGCCACGGTTGACTGGACCGATCATTTTGTACCCGTCAGCCAAATGATTGACTATGTGAGGCGCGTCAAGCAGCGCGTCACGCAGCCCGTCACCTTTTGCGAAAATTACGTGCCCTGGCAGTACAAGCTGCGCGAGCTGGTGGCCGAGGTGGATTTCATCTCGGTGCATACCTACCCGGTATGGGAATACAAGCATGTGCATGAGGCCTTGGCGTACACCAAGGACAACGTCGAAAGCGTTGCCAGGCTCTATCCCGGCAAGCCGATTGTGATCACCGAAGCTGGTTGGGCCACCAACTCGAATGGCCGTGGTATCCAGCCGCACAATTCGTCGCAGGAACTGCAGGCCATTTACTACCAGGACCTGATGGACTGGTCGCGCCAGAGCGGCATCATGATCTTCGTCTTTGAAGCTTTTGATGAACCCTGGAAAGGTTCCGCCGACCCGATGGAGCCGGAAAAGCATTGGGGCCTGTTTACCGTTGACCGTCGTCCCAAGCTGGTGATGCGCGAGCTCTATGCCGAGCTTGAAATGGCGAGTATCGCCTGACGCGCCAACCTTGTGGGCTCACCATGGAAAAATCCACCGCCCATCCCTACCCACAGGTCCCCGTTGCGCCGCCAGACTGGGAGTTGTACCGTGCTTTTCGCGAGCAATGGACGCATGAAGACAATCTTGTCAACCATCGCCTGATGTGGCTCATCATGTCGGAAGGATTGTTGTTTACCGCCTATGGCACCCAGTCCGGATCGCATGCCAAATGGTTGATCTTCGGTTTTCCCCTGTTCGGCATGGCGATTGCCGCCCTAATCGGTGTTGGCATCTTCACCGCGATTGCCGCCACGGAGGAGATTCACAAGCAATTCGACGCCGCCGGGCTGGGTCAGCTATGCAGGCTTTCTCCTGCCAGCCGTTCCCGGCATCGCGGTCGCTGGGCGGCCCAGGCCCTGCCTTTTGTTTTTGGCGCGCTGTGGCTGCTGGCCCTGGCAAATTTACTTTTGGTGTAGGAGATCAGAATGGCAAGCGATACACAAAAACTCTCCGTAACCGAAAAGATCGGCTACGGTTTCGGCGACCTGGCGTCCAATCTGTTCTGGCAGATGTTCTCGATTTACATCGCCAAGTTTTACACCGATGTTTTTCTTCTCGGTGCGGCGACGATGGGCACCATGATGCTGGTGACCCGTGTTGCCGATGCTGTGATCGACCCAATGATTGGCACCATTGCTGACCGCACCAACACGCGCTGGGGCCACTTCAGGCCCTATCTGATCTGGATGGCCTTGCCGATGGCGTTGACGGCGGTACTGGCCTTCACCACCCCGAGTTTTGACGGTACGGCGAAGATCGTCTACGCCTACATCACATTGACTTTGATGATGATCGCCTATTCGGCCATCAACATTCCTTATTCGGCGCTGCTGGGGGTGCTGACCCCCAGCTCGGAGGATCGAACCAGCGCCTCGTCGTACCGTTTCGTGATGGCGCTGCTGCCGGTTTTTATCATCGTCAATACCGCCATTCCGCTGGTGGAATACTTCGGTGGCAAAGACACGTCACCGCACGGTTGGCAAATGGCGATGGTCGTTTACGCAGTAGTTGCCGTCGTGCTGTTCATCGCCACTTTTCTCATGACCAAAGAGAGGGTGCAACCGCCTGAGGAACAGCAGACTTCGCTCAAGACTGATGTGCGCGACCTGTTTCGCAACACGCCCTGGGTGGTGTTGTGCGTTGTCGGTATTGCAGCACTCACCTACGCCAATATCCGTGGCACGGTGATCATTTACTACTTCGACTATGTGGTGCCGAACGGCAAGCAGTACTTTGGTCCCGTCATGACCACCGGTGCACTGGCATTTATTGGCGGCGTGATGGTGACCTCGCCACTCTCCAAGCGCTTTGGCAAGCGCAACTTCTACATGGTGGCGATGGCACTGACGGCATTGTTGACGATCGGCTTTTACTACGTCCCGCCAGCCAATGTGCCACTGGTCTGGGCCGCTCATGCGCTGATCAGTTTCTGCGCCGCACCGACCGCCCCGTTGGTCTGGGCCATGTACGCCGACACCGCCGATTATTCGGAGTGGAAGTGGGGCCGCCGTGCGACCGGCCTGATCTTCTCCGCCGCCTCATTGGCGCAGAAGTTTGGCTGGGCTATCGGCGGCGCTGGCACCGGTTGGCTGCTGGCCTATTTCGACTACGTTCCCAACATGGCCCAGGGACCGCGCGCCATCGACGGCATCATGCTGATGATGAGCATCATTCCAGCCGCCGGTGCCATCATCGCCATGGTTGCGCTCTGGTTCTACCAGCTTGACGAAGCGACGGTGAAAACGATGAGCGACGAACTGGCGAAGCGGCGCGCCCGCGAGCCTCATGCCGACGACGCCTCAGCGTTGCAGCCAGTCTCGCAGCCGGTGGCGGCGGCTCCCCAATTGGCAGCAGCAAGCGGATTCGTCGACACCATCATTTCCGAAGTCAACATCGAACCAGTGTCGCGCACCGCGCCTTCCGCGCCACTCCATCCAGCCTGGGCGGGCAAGATTGCAAACACCGCGGCGGGTGCCGGTTTGCCAACACAGCTGACCCCGCAGCAGCAAGCGGCTTTGGCCGAGGAGTTCCGGTCGGTATTTCAAGCCGGTATGCACGGCCTGTGCTTCAGCCCTTACCTGCAGGGGCAGGCGCCGGGTTCACAAGTCAGCGCCGAACAGATCCGCGCCCGGCTGAATCTGGTGCGCCCTTACACGCGCTGGGTCCGTACCTTTTCGTGTACCGACGGCCACCAGCAGACGCCGGCCATTGCGCATGAATTGGGCATGCGGACTCTGGTCGGTGCCTGGCTCGGTACCGATCGCCAAATCAATGAGCGCGAAATCGCGGGCGTTATCGAAGTGGCTCGCGCCGGTCACGCCAACATCGTGGCCATTGGCAACGAGGTCCTGTTGCGGGAAGATATGTCCGAGGACGAATTGCTCGCCATCATCGAGCGCGTCAAGCAGGCATTGCCAGGTGTGCAGGTGGGTTATGTCGATGCCTATTACCTGTTCGAGAAGCATCCGCGCATAACCGCCGCCTGCGACGTGGTGCTGACCAACTGCTACCCGTTCTGGGAAGGTTGCCCGCGCGAGCAAGCCATTGAATACATGCAGAGCATGGTCCGGCGCACCGTCGCAGTGGCCCATGGCAAACGGGTGATCGTCAGCGAGACTGGTTGGCCCGATCAGGGCAGCCCGTTCCACGGTGCGCAGCCCTCGGCGCCGGATGCCATGCGCTACTTCATTGACACGCAACTTTGGGCGCGTCAGGATGGCGTCGAGGTTTTCTATTTCTCCGCCTTCGACGAGGCCTGGAAAGTTGGCGCGGAAGGTGATGTTGGTGCCTATTGGGGACTCTGGGACAAGGATGGCAAGCTTAAATATGCCTAGACAAACGTGCCACCAGCTCACGGTAACATTTCAAAGCTTCGAAAATATCCGGAGGAAACATGCAATCGATAGATCTCGCGCGCCAGCTTGACTTGCCCAAGCGCGCCATCGCACTGGTTCTGGCTGGCGGGCGCGGCAGTCGCTTGCGCGATTTGACCGACCGGCGCGCCAAACCGGCAGTTTACTTCGGTGGCAAGTTTCGCATCGTCGACTTTGCGCTGTCGAATTGTCTGAACTCCGGCATTCGCCGCATCGGTGTCATCACCCAATACAAGTCGCACAGTCTGCTGCGCCACCTGCAGCGCGGCTGGGCCTTTCTGAAAAGCGAGATGAATGAGTTCGTGGATCTTCTGCCGGCCCAGCAGCGCATGAACGAAGAGTATTGGTACCGCGGCACGGCAGACGCGGTGTCACAAAATCAGGACATCCTGGACAGCTATGACGCCGACTATGTGGTGGTGCTCGGTGGCGATCACATTTACAAGATGAATTACGCGCTGATGCTGGCCGACCATGTGGCCAAGGGCGCCGAGTGCACAGTGGCCTGCATTGAAGTCGCGCGCAGCGAAGCCACGGCTTTTGGCGTGATGGCGGTTGATGCGCAGTGGCGCATCACTGACTTTGTAGAAAAGCCGGCCGATCCTCCTTCGCTGCCAGGAAAACCTGATGTATCGCTGGCCAGTATGGGCATCTACATCTTCAACGCCAAGTATCTATATGCCGAGTTGGCGCGCGACATGGCCGACCCCGAATCAACCCATGATTTCGGCAAAGACATCATTCCTCGCGCGGTGAGAAATGGCTGTGCGCTGGCGCATCCATTCTCGATGAGTTGTGTGACCAGCGGTGCCGATGAGGCACCCTACTGGCGCGACGTCGGCACGATCGACTCTTATTGGGACGCCAATATTGATCTGACGGCCACCGATCCGCTGTTGAATCTGTACGACACACATTGGCCGATCTCGACCTACCAGCCGCAACTGGCGCCGGCCAAGTTTGTGCACAACCTGGAAAACCGGCGCGGCATGGCGATCGAGTCCCTGGTGTCTGGCGGCAGCATCATCTCGGGCAAGGTGTTTCGTTCGGTGCTATTTTCAAGCGTGCGCGTGCATTCATACTCGAGTGTGGACTGGTCGGTGGTGCTGCCCGATGTTCAGATCGGCCGCAGCGTCAGGCTTAATCGGGTCGTGGTGGACCGAGGTTGCCACATTCCCGAGGGTATGGTGATTGGCGAGAACGCGCAGCTGGATGCACAGAGATTCTTCCGCACCGAAAGCGGCATCACGCTGGTGACGCAGGCGATGCTTGCCAAGCTCAACGCCTGAAGGCAAAAATGAAAGTCCTGCAGGTTGCGGCTGAAATTTTTCCTGTGCTCAAGACCGGTGGTCTGGCCGATGTGCTTGGCGCATTGCCGCAGGCATTGACGGCACTGGGTGCCGACGTGCGATTGGTGTTGCCTGGTGTGCCGGCCATCGCCGACGCGGTATTGCAGCAAACGCCCGTTTGTGAGTTTGGCCC
>JANXLW010000471.1 GCA_025354965.1 Betaproteobacteria bacterium | reverse complement strand
GCCGGTGCTGGTGGTGCGCGACTGAAGCAGCAGGTCTGCGGCCTTAGCCGCATTGCCCCACATAGCCGCAAGCGGTACAAAAATCGCAGCCGTCTTTGTGAATGACGGTAGGGTTACCGCACTCGGGGCAAATTTTTCCGGCCATGGTGCTTGACGTTTCCTGGCTTTTCGGGGCATCCAGCACACCCATATCGCGCAGCGGCAAGCCTTCTTCGTTCAGCACGCCCAGCATGGCGTAGCGATGAATGATGAGGCGAGCGATGTAAGCCACCGTGGAAGGCCAGGTCTGCTGGCGTCGTTCACCATGCGGCAACCCCGGCACGAATGCCATGAAATGCCCAAGAGGCTCGGCGTAGTTGAGCAGCTTGCGCAATTTCATTCCAATCCAGGCCGGATCAATCACCCGCATATCGAGTGACAGCAACCTGGCCAGGCCATCGAGGGCGCGGGGATAGTTGCCCGAAAAACCAACGGCACAGGGGCGGGTTACCAGAATGCCGTCCTGGCCCGGCAGATTGACCTCCTTCAGAGTCACCGTGAAAGATTCACCGGTGGCCGGGTTGTCCACGTCCACTGACCAGGCCAGTGTGCCTGAGGGGCCGGTTTGTGGCTCACCACGGCTGAACATGGCATCTATCACGGGTGTTGGCACTTTGGAGTCCTTGCTGGGCAAGGCCTTGAGCTGTTCGCAACGCCAGCGGATGACCGCAGCCGTGGCGGCCACCACGCCGGGAAACAAGCGCTGCTCGCCGTGTGGTGGGAAAGGCATCTCAAACGAGTGTTCTTCAGCCACCGTGGCCAAAGCGTCGAGTTTGAGTTGCAGCCACGCTGGGTCATTGGCCCGCAAGTCCATGGACAGCGTCTTGGCCAAGGCACCCAAACCGCGCGGCTGTTCTGTGCCATTGACCCAGACCTCGAATGGCTTGGGGGCGCCGCCCTCTTCAGCGGCCAGTTCACCGACAAACAAGGCGAAATGCCCGAAGGGGTGGTGCAGCATGAAAGTCCAGGCCGGGTTGCCGCCAGGCAATTCGGGCCGGCTGGGCCAGCGCAACGACGACAGCACCGGGACCGGCAGTCGTTCCAGCGACAAGCGGTGATTGGTGCCTTCGATCTGCAGCGTGGTGGTGGTCGGTGCCGAACTGGGGGTGACACTCAACACCGAACCCAGTACAGAATTGGGTCGGTAGGTTGCCAGACCCTTCAAACCAGACTGCCAGGCTTGCAGGTACAGATGTTGAAAGTCGGCGTAAGGATAGTCAGCCGGTACGTTGACGGTCTTGGAAATGGCCGTGTCGATGAAAGGTGCCACGGCGGCAACCATCGATTCGTGTGCCTGAGCGCTCATTTCCAGCGCAGTGACAAAGGCCGACGTTAGCGCCGCGCCCTCGCCATGCAGATGGCGATACAGGCGCCAGGCGTGATCCTCTACCGCATATTCCTTGAAGCTACCGTCCATCATTCGCTTCTTGCGCGTGTAAGTCCAGCTGAAAGCAGGCTCAATCCCGTTGCTGGCGTTGTCGGCAAAAGCCAGGCTGATGGTGCCGGTAGGCGCGATGGACAGCAGATGCGAATTGCGCAACCCGTGAGCACGCACGCGCTCCTTGAGTGCTACCGGTAAACGCGAGGCAAAGGTTTGACCACTGAGGTAGAGGTCGGCATTGAACAAGGGGAAGGCGCCGCGTTCGCGTGCCAACTCCACCGATGCATCGTAGGCAGTGTCGCGCATTAATTCGGAAATTTGGCGGGCCATATCGCGCGCCTCCTGCGTGTCGTAACGCAGGTTGAGCATCACCAGCGCATCGCCTAGTCCGGTAAAGCCCAGACCGACGCGGCGCTTGCTGCGGGCTTCTTCCTGCTGTTGAGGCAACGGCCACACGGTCACGTCCAGCACGTTGTCCAGCATGCGGGTGGCCACGCGTGCCACTTCGGCAAAAGCGGCTTGGTCAAATCGCGCCATTTCTTCAAACGGATGATCGATGAAACGGGTCAGGTCGATCGAACCGAGGCAGCAGCAGCCATAGGGGGGCAGCGGCTGTTCGGCGCACGGATTGGTGGTGGCGATGGTTTCGCAATAGGACAGGTTGTTGTCGTGGTTGATGTGGTCCAGGAACAATACGCCAGGCTCGGCGTGGTCGTAGGTGGAACGCATGATTTGGTCCCACAACTCGCGTGCCAGCAGTTTGCGATAGACCCACAGGCCGCTGTCTTTCGCCTGATAGGCGCCTGCCGCTTTTTGGGCCGGTCCCGGTTCGGCGCGATGCACCAGTGCGAACTCGCTGTTTTGTTGCACTGCATCCATGAAGGCGTCACTGACGCCGACCGAGATGTTGAAATTTTTCAGGTCGCCTTTGTCCTTGGCGTGGATGAACTCTTCAATATCAGGATGGTCACAGCGCAAAACGCCCATCTGCGCACCACGACGGGCACCCGCGGATTCGACCGTCTCGCAGGAGCGATCAAAGACGCGCATGTAACTGACTGGCCCCGACGCGCTGCTTTGGGTGCTGCCAACCCAGGCGCCATGCGGTCGAATGCGTGAGAAGTCATAACCCACGCCACCGCCGCGCCGCATGGTTTCGGCGGCTTCGGTCAGCGCGGTGTAAATGCCCGGATGTCCCTCTTCTATATGGGCAATGGAATCACCGACCGGTTGCACAAAACAGTTGATCAGGGTGGCGGCCAGATCTGTACCGGCGGCAGATTGAATGCGACCGGCTGGCAGAAATCCATCTTGCAGGGTCTGCAAAAATTTGGCTTCCCACTGCTTTCGCTGCTCCGGCGCTTCGACCGCGGCCAAAGCACGTGCAACACGCTGGTTAACGTCGAGAATGGTCTTCTCGGTTCCTTTGCCATATTTTTCCAGTAGCACTTCTTCGCTAATTTGCTGAGGCGCCAGTGCGATGGCAGGTTTGGTTCGTTCCGGAGTTTTTTGCGACATGTTTTTCTTCCTGAATAATTATTTATGGAAAACCGGCGTCGCGCATCATGCACTTCATTGATTTATGACAAACAGGGTGTTAAATATTTGATCTATGAGGATGAGCATCAGAGCGCTACAGGTAGTGTGGCGTGACAGTCTTAAACACTACATCTAGTGCATTATGCCAAAGAATAGAGCCTCGAAGAGCAAAACCGATTGGGTTTCAATTTAGTATCAATTCAAGCCAGAACATAGCAGCAAAACGAACCGCCATGGGCGTTGCTCAGGTTCGCTTGCTCTCACATTATGTGCGTCGACAAGACCCGGTAGGCGACGCGGGCATTTTCAGATTTGGTGGGAGAACTGCTTGCCGTTATCCCGTCATCGCGTCATCAGCGCTAGCGAAGGCTTCAAAGGTTGATGCTCTGGCAGCATCAAAAATCCGCGACCAGCGACAGATTCAGATACCGCCCGGGTTGGCTGTAGGCGTCAATCACGGTCGACGTGGCTGCCAGTCCTTGTACGTCCGACCACAACCAGTATTTGCGGTTGCTCAGGTTGACCAGACCCAAGGTGGCGCGCAGGTCTTTGCGGGCCCGCCACTGCAAGTGCAAGTCAAAGGTGGTCGCAGCGGGCAGGGTGAGCTGCTCGATGCGGGGTGGATTGGCCGGTTTGGGCAGATAGGGACTGTCCAGGTCAGCGGCATTCTTGGCAGCATGGTGGGTCGCATCCAGTCGCGCGTTCCACTGCGCGGTGTCGAACATGAGGCCTAGCGTCAACTTGGCTGGATTGATCGCGTTCAACGGGCGATCGGTTGCCAGGTCGACACCGCGCGTGCGTCCATAGGAAAGCGGCGTGCTCACAGCGGCACCGCCTAGCGCCCCCCAATCGACTGCGCCTTTTATTTCGAAGCCCTGGATTCTGGCGTTGTCGATGTTGATCGTTTGAAACAGCAGCGGGTCATTGACCGTACCAGTGCCGCCGAGCGGCTTCTTGTCGACAATCAAATGATGAAAGTTGCCGCTAAAAACAGCCATATCCAGATTGAGCCGGTCCAGTCGCGCTCGTAAGCCAAACTCCAGGTTCTGGCTGGTCTCTGGCTTCAGATCGGGGTTGGGCAACAGCGTCACAAAGGTGCTGGGTGTCGGGTTCTCGGTGAAGCCGTTGACTTGCGCAGCATTGGGCGCGCGAAACCCGCCGGCATAGTTGCCAAACACACTCCATTGCGGTGTCAGCCGGTACAGCGCCCCGAGCTTGGGAGATACGTTGGAACCGGACAGCGATTTGCCCGGTAGCGGCGAGGGTGGCGAAAAGCCGGCCTGGGTCAGTACGTGCAAATCAAACTGTTCCAGCCGCAGGCCCGGCGTGATGCGCCACAGTGCGCTGGCGAGCTCGCTTTGCGCGTACATGGCGGTGCTGCGGTCGAGCGTATCGGGAAAATACTTTTTCGGCAGGTAGTGCGGCAGCGGTGCCGGGTCGGAACCATCGAACCAACTGCTGATGTCGGTGCTGGCATAGTCAAGACCGTAAGTGATTTTTTGCGACCATTGCGTCGAGACAGCCAGCGTCTTGTCGGCCTGCACATTCATCTGCCAGACCCGTTCGTCATACGCGGTGTCGCGAACACGCACTCCGCTGTCCTTGCGCAGTGTGTTGCCATTGTCCTGGGTGGCGCTGCTTTGTCTGCTTAGGACCGTTTGCAGATGATCGGCCCAGGCTTGGGCCAGTGTGTAGCGGGCGTCCCACGTGAGGCGCTCACGCTGCATGATTTTGTTGGCATTCTCACCGACCACCGACGCCGCCGTGAGCGGTGGCTTGGCGCGACTCGACAGCAACTCGACATCCGAACTCTTTTTCACCGATTCCAGCGTCAGCACATGTTTCTGTGTGACGCTGGGCTGAAGCACCAGTTTGCCCAGCAAGGAAGCACCCGTGTCAGCTTGCGGATTCGGCGTGTTGCGGTCCACGTTGGCGGCATCGTTGCTGCCCATGTTGTCCAAACCGCGAGCGTGAAAAGTACTGCCGGTCAGCAGCCACTGCAGCGCGTCATTGGGGCGCATGGCGACGGTGGCGGCCAGCGAGACGCCGTGATCGTCACCGCTGTAATTCAGCGCCAGCTTGCCGCCCAGCGTCTTGCTGCTGCCGTCAGTGTTGGTTAAAAAGTCTGCTGGTTCGTAGGTGATGAAGTTGACCAGGCCGGCCAGGCCGTCTGAGCCATACAGCACAGAACTGGGTCCGCGTATCAGTTCAACCCGTTTCATCAGGTCCAACGCCAAAGCATCGCGACCAAAGGCGTTGTTGCCGTTGATGTAGCTGCGCGGCAAACGGATGCCGTCGACCAGCATCAGCACACGATTGCCATCTTGCCCGCGCACATTGAAGCCGGCGTTGCCGTCGCGACCGGTGGGGTTGCCGACGCCCGTCACCGTGAAGCGTGCCGGTGCGCGCTTCACCGACACATTGGGCAAACCTTTGGCGACATCGCGGATGTCGCTCATCTGTGCATCTTCCATATTTTCCGCAGTCAGCACATCCATGGACATCGGCAGATCGTCGCGAAATTGCTCATTGCGCGAACCGCTGACCACCACTGTTTTCAGCGTTGCCGCCACCGCAGTGCCCGAATTGGCGGTGCCCTGCGTTTGCGCGTGCACTCCCGGCAGGCTAGCGCACGCGAGCACCATCAATGGCACAAGTCGGCGCAAGTGAATGGCCGCACAAGTGATGGTAATATAGCGAAAACAATGGAGGTAATTCATGCGGTGCTCGGCGTTTTGGGGATGCTAGCGCATGAAAGTCAGGCCGCAAAGCGGCGCAACCGGCCAATTGCCGATTCTTCCGATCAATGTGCAAATTTCTTAATGCACATGAAGGAAATCACCCCTGCTTTGGAACAAAGTTCGCATGCACCCCGCGTCGCCCGCTGCGGGTGGCATTTATTGACCAAGGAGACACCATGTCGCAAAACAATCAAACCGGGGCAGCACACGCTGTGCCAGAAAACCCGGGTGAGCCGGTCCCATTCATGCAGCAATTGCTCGACAACCCCTTCATTCTTCTTTTTCTGGGCGTCATGGTACCGATGGTCGTCTACACGCTGTGGGGCGTGATTGACATCCTGACGGTGCCCCTTGCCAAGTAAGCCGTCGTTCCTCGACTCTGACATTAACGCGCCTAAAAGGAGAATTTGACAATGAGCGCCATATTGCCCCCTGCTGAACGACTGTGGTGGAATCATCCACTGGACCGCGTTGAAGGCACCTGGATCGTCATTGCACTAGTCTGGTGTCTGACCATGTTTGCCATGATGGTTGGCTGGCACATCTGGGGTAAACAAAACCTCTCGACGGAGACCTACCGGACCACGCCCGAGCTGTTCACGAAAAAGGCGCAGGCGGTGGTGGACAAGTACACCGTGCGCACTGAAACCTACAAGAACATGAGCGGTCAGGAAGAGAAGATTCCAGTGGTTGCGCCGCCCGCCGGCAGTGATGTCTATCTGGTGGCACGTCTGTGGAATTTCTGGCCCATCATCGAACTCGAGAAGGACAAGACCTACCGCCTGCACATTACATCGATGGATTACAACCATGGCTTTTCACTGCAACCGGCGAACATCAATATCCAGATCGTTCCGGGCTACGAGCACGTGGTCAAGGTGACGCCCAACCAAGCCGGAACCTACTCCGTTGTCTGTAATGAATACTGCGGCATCAACCACCACACCATGGTGAGTCGCATTTACGTGAAATAAGGTGGACCAGATGACAACAACAACTTACCGGACCTGCCCACGTTCAGGGCTGCAATTCGAATCCCAGGCCGAAAAGCTGATGATCGTCAACGCCTTTGTGGCGGTGGTGGCCTTGCTGGTCGGCGGCATTCTGGCCATCGGCGTGGTACTGACGCGCTGGCCGGCCGTCCACTGGCTGGCGGCTGACACGTTCTACATGGTGCTTACGGCCCACGGCATCGACATGCTGATTTTCTGGATCATCTTCTTCGAAATCGCCGTGCTGTACTTTGCTTCGTCAACGCTGTTGCGCTGTCGACTGGCAACGCCTAAAGTGGCTTGGGCCGCGTTTGTGCTGATGCTGATTGGCGCGGTGATGAACAACATCGCCGTATTCCAGGGCGGCTCGAGCGTCATGATGACGTCCTACGTGCCGATGATGGCCTCGCCCTATTTCTACGCGGGTCTGATCCTGTTTGCTGTCGGCGCCTTGATTGCCTGCTTTGTCTTCTTCGGCACGCTGGTCGTGGCCAAGCGTGACAAGACCTACCAGGGCTCGGTACCACTGGTGACCTTTGGTGCCATCACGGCAGCCATCATTGCCGTCTTCACGATTGCCTCGGGCGCCATCATCCTGATACCCACCTTCCTGATGTCGGTGGGTATCGTCAAGGAAGTCGATCCGCTCATCTACCGCACCATCTGGTGGGCTTTTGGTCACTCGTCGCAGCAGATCAATGTCGCCGCACATATTTCCATCTGGTATGCGGTGGCCGCCATTGCCTTCGGCGCCAAGCCGATGAGCGAGCGTGTCAGCCGCGGCGCCTTTTTGCTCTACATCCTGTTCCTGCAACTCGCCAGCGCGCACCACCTGTTGGCCGATCCCGGCGTGAGCACGGCCTGGAAGGTCGTCAACACCAGTTACTTCATGTACTTCGCTGTGCTGGCTTCCATGATCCACGGCCTGACGATTCCGGGTGCGATTGAAGTGGCGCAGCGCGCCAAGGGCTATAACAATGGCCTGTTCGAGTGGCTGCGCAAAGCGCCCTGGGGTAACCCGGTATGGTCGGGCGTCTTCATCTCGATCATCGGCTTCGGTTTCCTGGGTGGCATCTCGGGCGTCATGATGGGCACCGAGCAGCTCAACATGATCATCCACAACACGGTTTATGTACCGGGCCACTTCCACGCCACGGTGGTAGTAGGTACCACGCTGACTTTCATGGCGCTGACCTACTTCCTGCTGCCGGTGCTGTTCAAGCGTGAAATGATCAACCCCGGGTTGGCCAAGTTGCAGCCCTATCTGTTCGGCTTTTCGATGTACTTCTTCTGTCTGGTGATGATGGGTGCGGGCACCCTGGGTGTCTCGCGGCGTCACTGGGATATGACTTTTGGCGGCGCTGCCATGGCCTACGAATGGCCCGGTGCGGCCTACCTGATGATGGGTCTGGTCGGTATCGCCGGCGTGGCCGCGATCGCCGGCGGTGCGATCTACATCTACATCACGGTCGGTTCACTGCTGTGGGGCAAGAAGCTGTCACCCGGCGACGTCAGTGCCAACTTCACACCGATTCCGCCAACGGCACCCACCGCCGCCGCCCAGAGCTACGGCTCAGCCGGCTTTGCGGCACCCGGTACCTTTGCCCTGGCGATGGTCTTTCTGGTTTCGTTCATCCTGTACTACTTCATTAACTGGAAATACCTGTCGCAAGTTTGGGGTTTGAGCTAATTCAGTGTCCAGAGCACTTGCGGGTGCCCTCACCGATAGGCCCGACCAACCGAAAGTTTTATTTATTTTGAGCCCTGCATTGAACACCATGAACAGCACGTCAAGACCGTTCTCCCGCCTGGCCCGCGACGTGCTTGGCGTGTTCAAGTTGCGCATTGGTTTCATGATCATGATCACCGCTCTGGTGGGCATGGTAACCACCCCTGGACAGACCCTCGGGCTGAGCAAAATTGTGGTGCTGGCACTGGCCATTCTGGTCGCGTCGGCCAGCGCAGGAGCCTTCAATCAATACTACGAGCATGACCAGGATCACCTGATGGCGCGAACCCGGGGTCGTGCCTTTGTCACTGGCGCTTTGCCTCACACGCCGGCCTGGCTGGTGCTGATTGCCGTGCTGCTGACGCTGGCGGTCTGGGCCGCAGCGCACTGGCTCAACCCGAGCGCAGCGATGTTCGTCTTCCTAGGCGCCTTCTTTTACGCCGTGGTCTACACCGTCTGGCTGAAACGCCGTAGCTGGCTCAACATCGTCGTTGGTGGTCTGGCCGGCAGCTTTGCCGTGCTGGCCGGTGCCGCCGCGGTGGACCCGGTGCTCGGCCCTCTGCCCTGCCTGCTGGCCGCGGTACTCTTCCTCTGGACACCGCCGCATTTCTGGAGCCTGGCAATTGCCAACCAGGCTGAATACCAGGCTGCGGGCGTGCCCATGCTGCCGGTGGTGGTGGGCGTACCGCGCGCTTCCCGCATCGTGTTGGCAAGCACACTGGCGCTGGCGCTGACCGCACTGCTGCCGGTCTTCTTTGGCGCCGGTGCCATCTACTTTGTCGGCGCCGCAAGCGGCAGCGGCTACTTTGTCTACAAGGCCTGGTTGTTGGCACGTTCGCCCTCGCGCGCGACTGCCATGGGATCGTTCTTTGCTTCTCTCATTCAATTGTGTTTGCTACTGGTCGCCATCACGCTGGACAGACTGTTGTGACGCGCGCCCGGTCAACCTGAAGTCCATGTATAGCTGTTGGAACGCGTCTCCCCGGAGAACGTGCTTGTTCCCGTTCTGGAAGCTTTCGTTTTGCTTTGTGCTGGCGGCCTGGTGCAGCCTGGCAAGCAGCGCAACAGTACCCATTGAGACCGTAGCCGCGCCCGCCACGCCAGGATTGGACCAGAGCGTGGCCTTGCGGTTCAGTCAGGCCGTGGTCGGCAATCAGGTGAGCGACTTCACCCTGCTTGACCGCAACCGGCAAGCGGTGCGCCTCTCGCAGTACCGTGGCAAGCCACTGCTGGTGAGCTTTATCTATACCGGCTGCTTTGAGGTCTGTCCCCTGACGACGCGTTCACTGCAGAGCGCCATCGAAGCGGGCCGCGCAGTCTTCGGAACACGCCAGTTCAATGTGCTGAGCATCGGCTTTAACCAGCCGGCTGATTCACCCCAGTCGCTCAAGGCGTTTGCCTTGCAGCATCGCATTGACCAACCCAACTGGGACTTCCTGAGCCCGCATGCCTCGACGGTTGATGCCTTGACGCGTGAATTTGGCTTCAGCTATACCGCCACACCGGCCGGCTTCGATCACATCCTGCAGGTCACGCTGCTGGATGCGCAGGGGCGCATCTATCGCCAGATCTATGGCGCCGAACTGAACGCCGACTCACTCGGCGAGCCGATCAAGCAATTGCTCAACAATGCCCCGGTGGTGCAGCGGTTTCAACTTGGCGATGTGATCGACCGCATCCGCATTCTGTGCACTGTTTATGACCCCAAGACGGGAACCTACCGGGTTCAGTATGGGCTCCTGATTGAGGTCGCTGGCGGCGTCACTTTTGCGCTCGCCATGATCTGGTTCTTTCTGGCCGAGTGGCGCATGCAGAGGCGCACGCGGCGCCAGCAATTGAAACCTCAGAACAAGGCAGTCGCCTGAGCCATTGGCGGCATTCAACTCGCAACCTTTTCCAAGCGAACCTGGTCCACCATCAAGGCTTGGGCCGGACAACACAGCGACTCATGATCACCACCTCTTCCAACCTCGGACGGCGCACGTTTCTTGCCGTCGAGAGCCTCTTCAACCTGATCTTTGGTGAACGCCTGAACCCGTTCTACTACCTCGGTGCCATCGCCTACTTTCTGTTTTGGGTCGTCGCCGGTACCGGTCTGTACCTGTATGCGTTCTTTGAAACCAGCGTGGTTCACGCCTACGTCTCGGTGCAGGCTCTGACACACGGGCAAGCCTATGCTGGCGGCCTGCTGCGCAGTCTGCACCGCTACGCCTCCGACGCGCTGGTGCTGGTGATCGTGCTGCATCTTGTGCGCCATTTCGTCTTCGACCGGCACCGTGGTTATCGCTGGTTTTCCTGGATTTCCGGCGTCGTGATCCTGTGGTTGACTTACGCCTCGGGCATCAACGGCTACATGCTGCCCTGGGACCGCCTGGCGCAATTTGTTGTCACCGCCACGACGGAATGGTTCGACGCCTTGCCGGTCATAGGTGGCTCGATGACGCGCAATTTCATCAGCAACGCCAACGTCGGCGATCGCCTGTTCTCGCTGCTTTCTTTTGTGCACATTGGACTGCCGCTGAGCGTACTGGCGCTGCTGTGGGTGCATACGCAGCGTGTGCCCGGCGCCAGGACCAGTCCGCCGCGCGCCTTGATGATCGGGCGGATGGTCTCGCTGACGCTGCTGTCGCTGCTCAAGCCCGCTCTCAGCCAATCCATGGCCGATATGGGAACGGTGGTGCCGCTGCTCGAATTCGACTGGTTCCTCCTGCCGACCTACGCGCTGATCCAACGCTGGGGTCCCAACAACACCTGGTTGCTGGTGCTGGGTGCCACCGCGCTGTTGCTGGTGCTACCGTGGCTGCCGCCACGGCGCAGCAGCGGATTGCCGAGCTGGAGCATGGCGGTTCATCCGGACGACCGCATCGTCACGCTGCGCGCCGGTGAGACTTTGCTCGATGCCGGTTTGCGCGAAGGTCTACCGATGCCCTTCGAATGCCGCAACGGAGCCTGCGGCGTTTGCAAGTGCACCATCAAGCATGGCACAGTGAAGTTGCTGGCCCATCTGGAGTCAGCCCTGAGTGCTGCGCAGCAGACCAGCGGTCAAACCCTGTTGTGCTGCGCCGAACCCCTGAGCGACGTTGAAATCTCCTATGTGGCGGCGGTCGGCGCTCGCGCTGCGCCGGTCAAACATCACGTGGCACGCGTGACGCGCCTGGAGTTGCTGAGCAGCGATGTCATGCGTCTGGACTTGCAGCTCGATGACGGCACGCCGCTGGCCTTTCACGCTGGACAGTACATCAACGTGATCCTCAGCGACGGCGCGCGGCGCAGCTTTTCCTTCGCCAACGCGCCGCATGCCGGCAGCGCGATTGAACTGCATGTGCGCCGCGTTGCGGGCGGGCGCTTCACGCCGGGTGTCTTCACGACCCTGAGCGTCGGCGACAGTCTGCGCATTGAAGGCCCGTTGGGCGCCTTCACGCTGCGCGAAGACAGCAGCAAGCCAATTCTTTTTGTCGCCGGTTCAACCGGCTTTGCACCGGTCAAGAGCATGCTGGAGCACGCCTTCCACACCGGATTGAGGCGCCAGATCGTGCTCTACTGGGGGGTGCGCAGTCGAGCCGACTTGTACCTCGGTGAACTGGCCGAGCAATGGGCGCGCGAACATGCCAACTTCCGCTTTGTTCCGGTGCTCTCGGCGCAGCAGCCGGACGACGCCTGGAGTGGGCGCACCGGCCTCGTCCATGAGGTCATTCTGGCGGATTACCCGGACCTCTCGGCGCACCAGGTCTATGCCTGCGGCTCGGTACAGATGGTGCAAGCCGCGCAACCCGCTTTCGCCGAGCGCGGCCTCTCCAGCGACGATTGTTTTTCGGACGCCTTCCACCTGGCGCCGCAACGGCCCGTGCAGGGCCAGGACGCAGAGCTGGTCAAGCTCGGAGGTTCGCATGTCTAGTCCCCTTTCCAAGCCGGTGCGCTATGGGCTTCAAGGCCTGGCTTATGCCGCTTTCGCCGCCGTTGTCGGTTACTTTTCCAACGCCCCGCTGTACCGCCAGTTGGGCGATCAGGAAGCGGTGCTGAAGCTCTCCTTCAGCCATTCCGGTCAACTCAAGTTCGCCTGCCGCGAGCGCAGCGCTGAAGAACTTGCCAGGGTCGAACGCAATATGCGCAACAAGATGGATTGCCCACGCGAACGCGCGCTGGTTCTGGTCGAGCTTGACATGGATGGCAAGACTTTGTACCGCGTCAGCACGCCGCCGCTGGGTCTGCGCAAGGACGGCGCGGCCACCGTGTACCGGCGCCTGACCATCCCGGCCGGAACGCATCAATTCAGCGCCCGTCTGGCCGACGGTCCGGATGGCGTCATCAACTATGCCAAGAACCTCAGTGTGACGCTGGTGCCAGGCCAAGTGTTGATCGTTGATTTTCTCACCAGTGCCGGTGGATTCGTCTTCACCAGCGGTTGACATGGACCGCGTTATCCGCGCCCTGCGTGCGGCCGATGAGGCTGTGACCAGCAGCTTTGATCGCGCCTTCAGTCCGGCCAACAACCCGTGGCGTCATTTGGGCGCACTGGCCTTTCTCTGTCTGGCGCTGACAGTGGCGAGCGGCATCGTGGCCTACGCCTTGTACGACACCAGTGTCAGCGGTGCCTACCAATCCGGGTTGCGCCTGCAAAATGATGCGTCCGGACTGGGTCGCCTGCTGCGCGGCCTGCACCGCTACGGGGCTGACGCCTGCATGCTATTTACGTTGGCGCATCTGCTGCGCGAAGGCTTGCGCGGTCACTTTCGCGGTGTGCGCTGGTTCTCCTGGCTGACCGGGCTGCCGCTGCTGTGGATGCTGTGGATCGCCGGCCTGACCGGCTTGTGGCTGTTGTGGGATCAACGCGCCATCTTCAGCGTCACTGCCACCGC
The DNA here is from genome assembly GCA_025354965.1 of Betaproteobacteria bacterium. Taxonomy (GTDB): domain Bacteria; phylum Pseudomonadota; class Gammaproteobacteria; order Burkholderiales; family Burkholderiaceae_C; genus Rhodoferax. The sequence goes on along the minus strand of JANXLW010000471.1, from coordinate 3,236 downwards.
CGAGTGGTTGCAGGCTTTGCCCCTCGGCGCCGAGTTGCTGGCACGCAACTTCCTCACCGCCGAGGCCCTGAACGACCGATTTTTCTCGCTCATCATGTTCGTTCACATCGGCATGCCCTTGATGCTGCTGGCCGCCATGTGGGTTCATGTGCAGCGGCTCTCGCTGCCTCGCATCTGGCCGCCCCGATCCTTGCTGCTGGCCAACCTGTTCATGCTGGCCGTGCTCGCCTTGTTGGTTCCGGTGCTGAGCCTGGGCCCGGCCGACCCCGGCCACACCCCCCGGCAACTGTCACTCGACTGGTTCTTCCAGTTCCTGCATCCGCTGGTGGACGCCTGGTCGGCCAATCGCGTATGGCTGCTGGCGGCTGTTCTGACGCTGGCACTCGCGCTGTTGCCGCTGCTGCGAGCGCGCGCGGGCGCCGCCCCGGCCCAGGTCGACCTGCCGCACTGCAACGGTTGCACCCGCTGCGTTGCCGATTGCCCGTTTGGCGCCCTGACCATGGTCGCGCGCAGCGACGCCAGTCGCTACCGGATGCAAGTCGCGGTTAACGCCGACCTGTGTGCCGCCTGCGGCATTTGCGTCGGCTCCTGCCCATCCTCAACGCCGTTGCGGCCCGGCCAGACCCTGGTCTCCGGTATCGAACTGCCCGATGCTCCTCTGGCGCTGCTGCGCGACGAGCTCCTGCAAAAGGTCACGGCGCTCCGCGGTGCCGACAAAGTGGTGCTCTTTGGCTGTCGCCAAGCGGGTGATTTCAGCGCGCTGTCAGACCCCTCAACCGCGGTTGTCATCCTGCAATGCGCCGCCATGCTGCCGCCGACCTTCATTGAGTACGCCCTGCGCCTGGGTGCCTGTGGTGTCACCGTCGCCGGTTGCCGCGCGGCCGATTGCGAATACCGCCTGGGCGACCGCTGGCTGCAGGAACGCCTGCTGGGCCTGCGCGAGCCGCGCCTGCGCGCTGCGATCCGGCGCGACCAGATTGAAGTGGTATGGTCGGGTCGCGATATGCTTGCCGCTGGCGCAGCGGTCGCCAGCTTGCGCAGGCGCGCGGCAATTTCGAGCGCTGCGCGTCACCCTCAACCCGAAAAAATCAGTGCAACATGATTGACTCTCCACCCGGTGCGCCGAGCAGTGCGCTCGAATCAAAACACAGACTCGCGGCGGCGCCCACAGTCCCCGCGACCGGTTTTCAGTTCGACCTCGATGTGCCACAGGACGCGCGCAAGTCGCTCGCTTTGGCGTGGCTGGCACTGGGGCTGGCTGCCCTGCTGGCTTCGGGCTTGTTCTCCATCTTGCTGGTGCTGTCGCGCACGCCGCAGTTGCAAACGCTGTTCCCGGTGGCGGACTTTTTTCGCGTGGCGCTGGTGGTGCACGTTGACCTGTCGGTGTTGGTCTGGTTCCTGGCTTTTGGCGGCGCACTGTGGACCTTGAGTGGCACCACACGCTGGCAGCCTCTGGCCTGGGTTGCCTTCGTGTTGTCCTCGCTGGGCACCCTGCTGATGTGTACTGCACCCTTCATTGGCGCTGCCACACCGGTGATGGCGAATTACGTCCCGGTGCTCGACGGCAGCGTGTTTTTGGGCGGCTTGCTGCTGTTCGGTTTGGGGGTCGCGCTGCTGTGTCTACGCTCGATGCTGGCCGCGGCGCCGGTCGGTATGCACGTCAGCGGTCAGGGTGCGCTGCACTTTGGACTCAACGCGGCGATGGTCGCCAGCGCCATCGCGGTGCTGGCGTTTGCCTGGTCCTGGCTGACGCTGCCACGCAGCCTCGACGCCCGCGTCTACTACGAATTGCTGTTCTGGGGCGGCGGTCATGCCCTGCAATTTGCCTACACGTTGCTGATGCTGATCGGCTGGATCTGGCTGGCGTCTTCGCTCGGCCGACCACTGCGCCTGTCGCCGCGGGTGGTGACGCTGCTGTTCGCCATCGCCCTGCTGGCGGTCTTCCTGACGCCCATCATCTACTTGGCCTACGACGTCACCAGCATTGAGCACCACCGGCTGCAAACGCTGCTGATGCGCTATGGCGGCGGTCTGGTGATCGGCCCGATTGCGCTGGCCGTGCTTTGGTCGATCTGGCCGCTGCCCCGTCTGGAGCCAGCAGCACGCCCCTTGCGAACGAGCCTGATCGCCTCGCTGGCACTCTTTTGCGTCGGTGGCATGATCGGCTTCATGATCAGCGGCAGCAATGTGCGCATCCCGGCGCATTACCACGGCTGCATCGTCGGCGTCACCCTGGCCATGATGGGCATGGTTTACCGCCTGTTGCCCAAGCTCGGTTTTGCGGCTCCCGCATCAAGCTATGCCACCTGGCAACCGGTGATCTACGGCGTCGGTCAGCTGTTGCACATTGTGGGGCTGGTCTGGTCCGGCGGCTATGGCGTGCAGCGCAAAGTGGCGGGCACCGACCAGGTGCTGCGTTCGGCGGGCGAAGTCTGGGGCATGGGACTGATGGGCCTTGGCGGTTTGGTGGCCATCGTGGGTGGCATCATGTTCCTGGTGATCGTGCTGCGCGCCCTGCGCAGCCAGCATGCGGAGTAAATGATGACCGAACTTTCCAATGCGACGGTGCGTGTGGCTACTTCGTCGAATAAATGGATGCAAGGAATAGGCGCTGGTGGCGCTGTGTTGGCGTTGGCGATTCTGGGCGCCAGCATGCTGCTGCGCCTCACCACTGTATTCGCGCCGGACGGGCATGCCGTCTCCACTTTACCGGTGTCCATCGAGCACGCCGTGCGCATGCTGCATCGGCTGGCCGCCTCCAGCGTCGCCCTATTGGCGCTGGGCGCCGTTGTTTTATGCTGGTCCCGACGCAGCTCAATCGCACACCTGGCCCAACCGACGGCGTGGATTGTGGCCGCGACCATTGCCTTGGCGCTGATCGGCCCGCTCACTCCAGGCTACCGGGTTGAGGCCGTCACGATCGTGAACGTCACAGTGGGCATGTTGTTATTGATGGCGTTTTGGTGGTTGCGGGAATCCGGCTTGACAGCCGCAACCCTGCGCCAACCGGTCGATGCCTTTGCCTGGGCCACCGTCATCGGCTTTCTTGTGCATGTCGCAACCGGTGCGGCGGCAAGTGCCTGTGCCATGCATGGCTTTCACTGGCCGGCCTTTGTTCACCTGGGCTCGCTGCTGCCTTGCATCATTCTGATGGGCGCGATTTTGCGGGAGGTCTATCGCGCGCGTCCGCTCGACCGCTTGTTCGGGATACTGGTGTGTCTGCTGGTTTGCCAGCT